>WGAI01000035.1 GCA_015489175.1 Caldifarciminota bacterium
CAAGTTGTAGCCGTGCCGCCTCGATATGTCTTGATGACTTCTTTACCTCCGCCAAAAGCTCGCCCCTGAAAAGGTCAATCTTGAGCAGCTGGTCAACAAAGATCTCCTTTCGATACCGCTGATATGAGGTCTCGTGGACAAGCCGGCCGAGCTCTAAATAAGGGTTTTCTTTATCGGACGAGATGCTGTGAAAATAAAACCATGCCTCACGTGGACAAATCTGAAAGGAGTAGAAGACAGTGGCTGTTATTCCCATATCTGTTTTTACCATATTTCGGCTCCACTTGACTGTGAATGGCCTTGGGTTGGCCGAATTAATCCTCGGTTTTGATCATACTCAATCTGCACAATAGGATAGCCCAGATCTTTTGAGGGGACAAATAGGCTAGGCCATATCTTCGTCCAATAGCCACGCACTGGAACAGTCAGTTCAACTAATTTCCATCGTTTTCTTTGCTCAATAAGCTGATAGGCTTCATCAACAAACTGCTCCGGTATCATATCAATGGAGAAAATCCCTTTCCTTGTGATAAATCGATTTCTAAATTCCTCGTCCCCAAGATCTACAGTATAGTTACCAAGGTATTTTTTTAGTTCAAGAAAATTTTGCTCACCCTCCTTAAGTTCACAATGAAATGAATCTTTTGTGGCGATTTCACCATAAAATTCATTAGTTGCTTTAACAAAATCCCTATCTGTGGGAATCTTTGGTAATTTTTTTATAATCTCCCAACTAAGCTCAATAAGTTCTTTGCCATAGACTTTTGTAGAAAACTCGTCAAGTCCCTTAAAAATTAACACATCAAGGGGTGGATTATTCCCTTTGCGATTAACCCGCCCCATTCTCTGGACTAAAGCGTCAACTGGCGCAAGTTCTGTCAATAGAATGTCGTAAGAGATGTCAAGGCTTACCTCAACAATCTGTGTAGAGATAAGAATTGTCCCAGCAGGTGCTCTCATTGCCATGTCTTCTTTTTTTAATCGGTCGCGATATATGAAACGTGAATGTAATAGAATTGATTGAGGCCAGTGGGGATATATCTGTTCGTAAATTTCCTGAGCTTTTTGAACGGTGTTAGCGATGATAAGCACTTTACCACCTGCTTTTGCAGTTTCAAGCGCTTTTTGAATACCAGATTCAATCGTCTTATCAAAAAGTTTGAGGCGATATCGCTGTCTGTCCCAGAAAGCCTCATCGGCTTCCACAAGATTTTGGTCTCCGAATAAATTTAGCAATACATCAGGTAAAGTAGCGCTTGCCAGAGCAAATTTCTGAGGTTTGTTATTTTCAAGGACACTTTTCAAAATTCCCAAAGTAAATGGTTCGTAAGAATGGATTTCATCAATAATAACCGCTGAGTTTTTCGAGAGAGTTTGCCGTTCCTCCCAATGCCTGCCGTTCATATAGCCCATCAAAAACTGGTCAAGCGTGGCAACAACTACAGGCTTTGCAAAAACTGATGCAAAAAGTCTGTAATCTAATGGCGGTTCGTCTTCCTCATGCTCTTCCTTTTCCCATTGTTTAAAAAGAACATATTTTGCCCGGCCATGAGAAATGCCTACATTTTCCTTTCCATAAATTGCTGAAAGCCGTTTCCACATTGCATTGACTGTTGCCTGTGTGGGGAGCAAATAAATAATTCTCTGAGCGTCACCAGCCCACAGAAGTAGAGCTTCTGTTTTTCCACTACCAGTTGGTGCTCTGATCCTAATGTCACCTGAGACACCTAAGTCTGATGCAGATTTTTGGAACTTCCAGAGGTTAAACCCTTTGTTCCTCACATAGGTTAAAACTGATGACTTGCCATTTTTCAAAAACAGAGGTGGAATTTCACTTATACCAGAAGATGCAAGCCAATCAGCTAAATGTAAAACTGTTTTAACATTGGCAAAATCTGAAGATGGAACTTCTTTGAACTCTGAGAGTAAACTTTTCTGATAGCCATGCAATATGTCAGACGGATTGCCCAATGTAATAGCCATTGAGTACAACTTCTTCGTATCCAAATCAGTAATGTTAGCTTTAATGAATAATGTATCGAGAATATCAACGATCTCATCCAGGAACTTCGGACTGGGCCAGCCCTGGTAGAGACGCGGTGACAAAGGAGAATGATGGGACACCACGGCGGCGGAAGCAATCAAAGGTTTTCCAAACAACATATGTTCGGCAACAAGGATGAAAGGCAGCGATGCAAGGGCATGTGGATAAGCTTTGCCCTTATTGCCTCGAATATGTTCTTGAAAACTTTCGGTGGCTTTGCCTATATCATGGAGTAAACAAGCAAGTAATGCGCGTTTGGTTAATTCATTGCTTAATCCAAATTCATTGGCTATTTCTAATCCAAGTCTATGGACCTCCAGTGAATGTTCAACTACAGTTTCATCAGGCTTTGCTAAGGGTTCATCCATGTAAAGTTCCTTCCATGCAACTTAAACACCTCTCGCCCGAAATCCGCAATTTTCACCTCCAAAGAATAGGGCAAGAAAGTTATCTTGGCTTTTTTGATTGGGGACCTATATCCCTCCTCGACTTTGAATTTCAAAGGGACATTTTCGACAACAGCAGGCTCAAGCTTCACACGGCTCTCAGCGTCTCTAAAAGCCGGCAACTTAATTTCCATTTCTCGAATATCTCCGGGGATTGCTGTGCCACGGAAAATTGGTTCTCCTTTCACCAAATCAATTTCCTCAATTGAGACTATTTCGATAAGTTCATCTTCTCGACCAAGCGAAAGGGGATAAATCGGATCATCAAAGGCGACAATCAGGTCTTCAATAAAACCGTCGTCTCCTGCGTAAATTAAAGTGTAATCGACATTAAACAATAACTCCCGGAAATAAGGGGATCTTTGCTCAATTCTCCCATTCTTGACTTTTAGCACCGTCATCATGTCTTTTGCTTTTCCGGGCGGGCTGTTTTGTAACGCTGCAACTTTGATTTTCCTGAGGGATGCCCCTCGTCTCCCATTCCAAATTTGAAAATCAGAAAGTCCAAGAGCAGCTCCTGCAAGACCTATCATTGTTGTAGGAGGTGGAAGCGGTAAAGTCCGCTGATAATTCAAGTCAAGCGGACGCCTGAAAGAAACCTGTGGAGCTTTTATCTTAAGTGCAAGTGCTCTCATTTCTTATTTTTACTAAGCTTGTTCTTTGCAAAGTCGATAGCCTCATTGATTGTGAGAACTTCACCAACTTTCCCGAGTGTATCCTTTATCTCATCCTCATTTTCAAAGAATTCCGGTTCAACCCCAAATACAACCGTTTCATACTTACCTTCAAATTTATTAATGGCATCAACTATTAACTGGGATTTGAGTGAAAATCCTGTCTCATATTCAACCTTTAATGCCTCCAGGAATACCGGGTGTTTGACTTTTAGAAACATTATAGCAATAAAGCGAGGGGACAAATCGGCAAGCATTCTTGCAGTTCTACCACCACCCCAGAGGTATTTTAAACTTTCGTGTAATGCTTTTACTCTATTGATTTTTTCAGCCTCGTCAAGTATAAACGCCCATCTTCCTTTACCCCATTTTTCCTCAGGTAGGTCTTCCTTTCTACAATTCTGAGGGACAGCAAGCTTCTTTTTCTTATCTGCGATTTCAAGGTCTAAGTAAAATCCAACTCTGTCAATTTCGATCAGGATGTTGCCCTTAAAAAGATTTGCATAGATTTCGGTCTCGAACATATTGCCACCAGCCTCCATTTTCTCCCCAAATTTCTCAAACGAACGGGTGCCAAGGTCGCGATCGCCTTGAAATCTAAAGAGTCCAATGAGTGATGAAACTCTAACCGGTGAAGTCCTCCTACGGTTTTGCTTAGTATCCATGTAGCCAAACAAATCCTCGTCGATGTACTTCCAAGGTTGAACTGGTGGAACAACTTCCTGTCCGTCAACATTTGCAAATGGCTCGGAGAGTTGCCAATCGAGATCCTCAAGTCTATCTCGAAGCATTCTACGAATGGCTTGTCCTGAAACATAGGGAACTGTGCTGCCGTCTGGCAGGGTAACCTTTTTGGCAACCATGACATTACCCTCGGTATGAGAAGCATTTACATTGCCGAGGGAAACATTTGTTAGATAACCTATTGCAATGGCTCTATTCATGATTTTACCTCCTGAGTTTCACTTTTTCTCTCGTTGCTTAAATAAGAATTCATCGCATAAATTGACAGGAGAGTTTTAACCCTTAGCCATGGACTCTTTTTAATCTTTTCACCCTTTTGTATCTGCAGGATGTCCTCTGGAATTGTTAGCCCAAGGCGAAACTGTATGTCGTTCAAGACCTTGAAGAATTCATCAGGGTTCTTGGAATTACGCAAGGCATACAGCAGCCCCATTTCGCTTTTTTCACTGGCTGTCCTGCCAAGGTTATGGCCAAAGCCTCTTAGCACATTCAACAATTTTTCATCCATGCCAATAACCTCCTTCCAGTAAAGTTCAAAAATTTCAAATGTCCCAAATTTAAGGGGGAAAGGCCTTTCATCCCTTACTCTTGCTTCAAACAAAAAATCTTCAATAGAATTTGATGGATCTTTCAATTCAAGGATAGCCCATGCAATTCTGTCTCTCCAGATAGTATTGTAATTTTTGCCCTCTTTTCTACAGAACTGACTGAATACATCTGCAACAATTTTAAAAGGTTTCCCTTCAATTTGTGAGAGCAGATTTAACCATCTCTCGTATAATCGAAATAGTGTTTTAAATTCTGAGAACTCAATTATGGAATCCATATTAAAAGCCTGTCCCGGTTTCCCTGAAAACGCAAATAGTGTCAATGGTGTTTCCTCAAGTGTCTCTCCAAGAATCTCATCAAGCAATTTCTTTCCCTCTTCGGGCAATCCCCTTTCGTTTGAACGAAATTCACGGAAAAGTCTCAGAATTAAGCCCAATGTGGTTTCATGAATATAGCTACCGGAAAATTCAGTCGGAATATTGCCACCTTTGGGATTTTCAGAATATTCAAGGGGTTTAAACACATTTCTTCTAAGTCGTAACATTGTTTTGAGGTCTGAATAGAAAATGAAAAAATGAAGTTTATCACGTCCCTGAGCTTTCCAGAGCCAGCCGAGATATCCAGCCAAACCGGCAAGGGCACATTTCGGACATAGTTTCGTACCTCTTCTCAAACCAGAATAAAAATTTGAGAATCTACTCGGCTCAACCGTAAAAGGGAACATCCACATTTTGGCATCGACCGAGAAATCGGGAGAACCACATACATCGCAGATCTGCTTCTTCTTTGAAAATTTCAATTTAAGCGCATATTGAGGTGGGGCCAGAAAATACTCCCTTCCATCGATTTTTATTTTATCAGTCCGAGGAGTAGATTTTATAAATAAGTTCGTTGGATAAACCCAATTCCTCTTTTTATAACCTCTAAATTCCCCGGCTTCTTTGTCGTAATACTTACCCAAATTACCAGTCTCAACCACGAGTTTTTCAATTAACTTCTCGAGGATGTAATCAACTTCGAACTCACCTTCCCCAAAGAGGTCATGTAACACAACAATCCCATTATCTATCCAGAAATTACCGGTACCTTTATCCAAAGAAAGTTTGATTTTCAACATAATACACCTCCGTTGAAAGTATTGGATACAGATCCCGAACGCTCCGGCCAATCTCTATAAGTGCTTTTATCATTAGCAACCACCTCCGATTAAAATCAACACATCAAGTGTAATGAACGGTGAGGTTCCTTTTCAATAGGTAGATCAACCTAAATTTCAATCTGTCTGAAGCTTACATGCTGGTATATCGTTCAAAACGGCGGACGAACATCAAGGAGCACACAGGTCTCCAGAAACGATATGCCCTCGGCTTCTACCCCTCAGTTATGTGGCTTTATAATCCCTCCAAATAAGGAGGTTTGTCATGTCTCACTTGATCTGGATCATTTTATCCCTCAAAACTTTTTCACTTCCGACGCATGTTGATTCTGTGATGATCATGCCTGAGGGGGCA
Organism: Caldifarciminota bacterium; assembly: GCA_015489175.1. Taxonomy (GTDB): domain Bacteria; phylum Hydrothermota; class Hydrothermia; order B15-G9; family B15-G9; genus WGAI01. Next base: position 5,969 of record WGAI01000035.1, read on the forward strand.
GTTGTGACAAGAATTGGCAAGGTAAATGTCCAATCTGGAGATTGGGAATTCCTCATTCCGGATCTACCCAGCGATCTGGACAACAGCACTGTAACCGCACAGGCCAGCAAGGGTATCAAGATAACCGATGTGTTTGTCACTCGCGAGAAAAGCGAGGTGGCGCTCAAAAGGGTCAGAGAGCTTAAGGCCAAACTCGACTCGGTGGCCAACGAACTCAAGAAGTTGAACGATGAACTGTCGATAATCGATGTTCAGGAGAGTTTGTTGATAACAAATGTGGATGTATCTCGATTTGCGTCGCTTTCGGAGCTCCTGAAGGCGCGGCTGGACACGACAGCATGGTCAGCATCGTTGAAGTTCGTCGGAGGAAGATTGCAGGCGCTCAAAGCAAGGGCACGGAGAATCAACAACCGCATTAACAGGCTTGAAACGCTCAAGGACAGCCTGTCCAACAGGTTAGACGAGCTTATTTCAAACACAAGGGAAAGCAAAACCGTCCACATCGTGGCACACACGAGTGGAAAGGGCAGGTTAAAAGTCACATACCGACTGAGCTCTCCTTCCTGGAAGCCGGAATATGAGTTCAGGGCGGTGTCGGGAGGCGATTCCCTGACGGTTATCTACTACGCATCGGTCAACCAGCAGACCGGCGAGGACTGGAAGGACATTAAACTGGTCATTTCAACGGCCGTCCAACCACGCTATATCGTTCTTCCCCAATTTGTTCCGCAATACCTGTCATCCTATTACAGCCGGCCGAAAGGCAGCAGAATGCTCGCAGCGGCTCCGATAGCGGCCAAGAAATCGATGCCGATGGAAGGCGCTGCTCCGGCCGTCAGCCACACGAGGCTGTTCTCCCTCATCGCACTCCCGTCACGGGTCACAGTGCCGTCAGGCGACTGGCACAAACTCAGAATCGACAGGATAGAACTGCCTGCCACATTCGACTATGTCACCCTTCCTTACACTACTTCCGATGTGTTCCTAATCGCCCATTCGCTCAACAGGTCGGATTATCCCATACTCGGCGGCACAGCATCGCTTTTCTTAGACGATAACTTCCTGAGGAAGATCAGGATACCCGAAATCCCCATCGGCGATACCATCAAACTCAGTTACGGAGTGGATCCGAGGATGAAAGCCGTCCGAAAGCTCGTTAAGAAAATGAGAAGCAAGACATGGGACAACAAGGTCAGAATCGAATATCAATACGAGATAGAGGTCAAAAATCTCCATTCAAGCCGGGTCTCTGTTAAGGTCGTGGACAGGTATCCGATCTCACAGGATAAGCGCATCAAGGTCAAACTGTTGAAAATTGATCCTCAACCCGTTGAAATTGACGAAAGCACCGGCAAAATCGTGTGGCGTGTGGAACCTGAAGCCGGCAGGAGTGTCAGGATACATTTCGGCTACATCATCGAGCATCCACAAAACATGATGGTTCAGGGCGTGGAGTAGCAGGGTTTTATCCCTCTATCCTGCGCAAAATCTCGTCGAACTTATCAGGCGACACCCGTGTAACCGGGCGCTTAGGTGCACATTGAGGCATTTCTTTGTGGCTGATTGAGATGTCGTAGGTGCCTATCCTGCGTGCCCATTCTATGGTCTCGGTCTTGTTGAAGCCTATCAGCGGACTGTAGATGGGCAGCTCAATGCTGCGTCGGTAGGCGCGCAGGTTTTCAAGCGTCTGAGATGCCACTTGACCGAGGCTGTCACCTGTCACAATGCCATCTGCGCCATAATCAAAAGCTATCTTCTCGGCCGCTTTGAGCATGTAGTGCTTGCATACGACGCAGGTGTATCTCTCAAGCCCCCATTCGCGCAGAATTGACGGTTCTATCGGCCAGATCTCCTGCCTTTTGAGGATGATCAGCTCGGGCTCCCTTCCGCGTGCGTATTCCGACAGCTTCTTGTGTATCCTGTGCACCACGCTCATGTCCTCGCCCTCGATCTCTATGTGCAGCAAAATCAATTCTGCGCCCCGCCGCATCATCAGGAACGAAGCCACTGGTGAATCGATGCCGCCGCTCAGCAGCGCTACCAGTTTGCCGCTTGAGCCCACAGGAAGCCCGCCGAAACCGCGATATGCGTCGGTGTAAACCCATATCCGGCCGTTTGCGACCTCGACGAATATCTCTACCTCAGGGTGCTTCAGGCTCACGGGCACGCCGAACTCATCATGCACAAGGGCGCCGAGCCGCTTTTGAAGCTCCATGGATGTCAACGGGAAGGAACGATCCGACCTTTTGGCGGTAATTCGGAACGATTTCGCCCTTCTCAACCTGGCCACAAGCGCGCTCCTGATGTAATTCTCTACAGCCTCCAGATCATACCCGAATGTCGCAACAGGGCTGTAAAAGTCTATGCCCATAACCTTGTGCAATTCTGGCAGTCGTGAGGCGTTTTCTATCAACACCCTGCCGCCGTTCAGTATCAGTCTGTCGTAAGATATGAGCTCGTGGGCAAGGAACGCCTCGATGTTTTGCCTCAAAATGCGCTCAAAAACGCCCCTGTTTTTGCCCTTGAGGATGATTTCAACATACTTGGCCAATATGTCCATGTTTCCTCCTGAATGAAGTCGTTTATTTTACTGGAAAATCTGCTTTTCCGTTCGAACACATCATCGTTCGCCGCTCTATCCTTTCAAACATGGGCAATTCGGGTCGAATTGACATTATTTTTGAACCTCATGGCCGATAGGGTATAATTTCAGGCGATTTGACATAAACTCTGATGGAGGACGATATGAAACCTGACCTCAACAGGAAGAAGATTTTAATCTCCTTGATCGTGGCCGTTGTCGTGATTATCCTCGACCGCATCACCAAAGTCATAGCCTACACGAAACTGCGTTACGGCAATCCGAAACCGTTCATCGACAGCATCTGGCAATGGACATTGACCCTCAATCCGCATTCCGTCTGGGGGCTATCTCTGGGCAAGCATTTCCCTTATGAGTTGATGGTCATCGGGCTCTCGATCATAGTGATAGTCCTCATCGTGTTTGAGCCAAAACCCAGCTTCTATGTCCTCTACTCAATGATACTTGGGGGCGCCATTGGCAACCTGATAGACAGGATAAGGCTCGGCGCCGTGATAGATTTCATCGACTGGGGATTTCCTCACGGGCCAAGGTGGCCCATCTTCAACCTCGCCGACTCCGCCATATCGGTCGGCGTGACTCTACTTATCGTGTTTTCGCTTGTCGAGGCATTGAAAGAGAAGAAAGAAATTTCAAAGGAGGTTGAAAAAAATGATAACTAATTTGGCAGTGATTGCCATTTTGTCATTCACCAGAGCCAACGGTCTAAACGGATATGGCGACCTCATGTTTGGATCTGCCAGAGAGATGGCCTTATCGGGCATCTTTTACCATAACCCGGCGTTCGTTCGGCAAAACGGTTTTACCTTCGGGCTCAACATTGGCAGCGGGACAGCATCGGAAAGGTGGAGCAGACCAGCTTACGACCGCTTTGGCTCAACAGTCGGAGAGCTTACCGAATACAGCCATCAGTGGTCATCCCTTGCGACTCCAGATTTCACAGCTGGTTACGCCGACAAACAAAAGTTTTTCTACATATTCAGGCAAACGGATTACGACCTTTCGTATCGTTATGAATGGGTCTTCAGAAGCGACTATTACACCGAGGAAGGGTTCCACACCATCACTCAGGACGGTGCGCTAAGTCGGCTCGGCCTTGCATTTGGAATGAGACTCCAGAGGCGTAAAATCTCGCTGGATATCGGGCTCGACATATCTCAATACACTGTGGCGAAGAATTACAGCGAATTTCGCGGAAGTGCTGACGGCTCAATTGACTCAACGATATGGAGTTTCAAGCTATCCCGCATGGCGCCTGCGGCCGGACTCGTCCTGAAAGCCGGATATCGGGCGGCTCTGGGGTTCATCTACCGACCGGCGTTGACTTTCGTGGGAGATAGCGATTCCGTGAGTTATCCAGCCCTCGTATCGTTCACTGTCAGGCTCACACCGCCGTCCAAGATTTTGACAAACACATACTTCAGCTACATCTACGACGGCGACATCCACTATTCCGTCGGATTTGAACACGAAATCATAAAAGGCAACTGGATAAGGTTCAGCGGCATGATATCCGAGGACCTTGCATCGTTGAGATGGGCTCCATCCTTCGGATTTGGGTTCGGGCACAGTTCAAAACTGCTCAGCGTCGATGTTGGCGTGCGTTTCGAGCCGATAAACTACCGAAAAAGCGCTTACGGGAACTATTACTCTGTCAAAGAATGGCTTACACAATTTGGTTCAACGCTTAAAATCAGCTTTTGAGGAGTTAAACCATGAGAATAACGCCATTCGGAGCGGCAGGCACTGTTACAGGTTCCATGTATCTGATCGAGACGGATTCCGGCAAAAAATTCATTGTTGAAGCCGGATTCTTTCAGGGACACCATGAAAAACGAAACTACGAGCCTCTGCCCTTTGATCCTGCTGAGATAGAACACATCGTCGTGTCCCATGTGCACCTCGATCACATAGGCAGATTGCCCATACTCGTCAAACACGGGTTCAACGGTCAGATCATATCGACGCCGGCCAACAGGGATCTCGCATCCATCATGTTGATGGATGCCGCTCATGTGCAGGAGGAAGAGTATCAACACCAGCTGAAAAGGGGGGTAAGGCGCGGCGAGATGCCACCTGAACCACTTTATGACATCGAAGATGTGATCCTCACGATGGCAAAGTTCAACAAAACCGTCAATTACGAGGGCAGATATTACCTTTACGACGATGTGGTTGTGACATTTCGGGATGCCGGCCACATACTCGGCTCATCTTTCCTCGAGCTTGAAGTGGAGGGCAAAAAGATTGTCTTCTCAGGCGATCTCGGCAATAAGGGCAAGCCGATAATTCGTGACCCGGAATACCCTGCCATAACCGAACCTGACCTCCTCATGATCGAATCCACATACGGGAACAGGGATCACAGGTCCGTTGAAGAATCAGTCGAGGAGCTGAAAGAAGCTATCGTCCAGACACTTAAGCGCGGGGGAAATGTGATCATCCCGTCATTCGCCCTTGAGCGCGCACAGGATATCCTTTTCTACCTCAGAGAATTCAAGGAGAAGGGCATCATACCGAGATCGACGCCGGTGTTTCTGGACAGCCCGCTTGCGATAAATGCGACCAAGATATTCCTCGCCCACACCGAATGCTTCGACGAGAAGACTCTGGCTCTGTTGAGATCGGGCAAAGACCCGTTCAAATTTGAAGGATTGCATTTCACCCGTTCCGCCAACGATTCCAAGAAAATCAACAACATTCAGGGCGGTGCGATAATAATCGCCGGTTCAGGCATGTGCAACGGCGGACGCGTGAAACACCATCTCAAACACAACCTCTGGCGTGAGGAAAGCAGCGTCATTTTCGTGGGATATCAGGCAAAGGGGACACTTGGCCGCCGCATCGTCGATGGCGAAAAAGAAGTCGATATATACGGAGAGAGGATCGTCGTAAGGGCTCAGATTTACACCATAAACGGCTTTTCCGGGCATGCGGGTCGCTCGACGCTGATCGAATGGGCGAATTCGATCAAGGATAAGAAGCGCGCACTTGTGGTGCACGGTGAGCCTGACCAGAGCGCGGCGCTCGCTGACGCATTGAAAAACATCGGGTATTCCGAGGTCCAGATTGCGGAATACGGCGTTCCCGTAGAGGTCTGATGCCTGACCAATTCACCCATTTTCTCGTAGCCCGTGAGTCATTGAAACGGCTGGGCGATGTGCCCGATAGAAAGGCGTTTTTCCTCGGCTCTCAGGGCGCCGACTTGCTCTATTACACCGAAGCGTTCGGCTCAAAGCTTGGAACAAGGATCGGATTCAAAATTCACCGCGAAAAGACCGGCTCCGTGCCATCCTTCTTCGCAGAGTTCGCAAGTAAGGAGAAGCGCCACAGGGATGAGATCCTATCCTACGCCGCGGGCATATTCACCCATTTCTGGGCAGATGCCGTGTTTCATCCATATATAATCTATCACACAGGTGTTTTCATACTCGGCAGGCCTGAAACTATCGTCGCGAGATACAGGCACAAGAGGATGGAATCCGCAATGGACTTCATATTTGCCAAGAGATACGGCGTCGTCCCACCGATAAGCAGGTTCGATCCGCACATCTGGTATCTGAAATACAGGACGCTGCCGAGGTGGCTCAGGAACGCATGGCACTATGTGGCCAGCACTCATTACGGCATCAGGCACGATGTTAGGAGGATCTCGGAGATAGCTTACATCGGGATGCACATCTATGCCTATGTCTTCTATCCGCCGACTGCGCTCCGAAAAGCAGCGGTGCACCTGCTCGACAGGCTACTCCCGATCGTCCCATGGAGCACCTACCTAACGGTGACCGAGCCCGAGACGGATTTCACGAACTCCAATCACAACATCTGGTTCCATCCGTGCATCCCTGACGAACCGAGGCGAGAATCGATTTACGACCTTTTTGAAGATGTCGTCGGCCGCTCTGTCCGCTCGATCAGAGCATTTTTCGATGACCCGCTCGGGTTCAGGCTGCCGAACCTGTCGCTCGAACACGGGCTTGAGCGGCCGTGCGAATACAAAGTCTTTCGGATAATAAAGATCTGAACCAGCTGTCAGAGAGCGAACTACGGAACAAACCGCAAATCAATAGCCGATGGGTTTCTTGTCCTTCTTGTCGCCCTCTTTTGCAGCGGGTTTCCTGTCCTTGTGCCAATCGAGCAACCGCTTCTCGCCCTGGAGATTGCGTATCTCGGTCACATCCTGAGTCACCTCAAGTGTGCCCATGTATTCCCCATTTTCATCTCGGACAGCGAAATATCGGATGTAGATAAACCGTCCGCCCAGCTGAATCCAGAAATCGGCATGGTCGCGCTCGCCCTTCTTGAACGCATCGAGTATCCTGTTGACTATGTGGACGCTGCGCGGCGGATGGCAGAGCTGGACAGGTCTGCCGATTATCGATGGTGACCTGAAGAAAATGCGGTCACCGCCTGAAAAGAACTTCACGCGGTCGTTGCTGTCGATAAAGGTGATGTCGAGGGGAAGATGCTTGAATATCTGATCAACCTCTTTTCCGTTCAGGAAACCGAAATCCAGCTTGATGTGGCCTTCAAGATCCCACTTGAAATTGTCCGGGTTTATGGCGACGCCCTGCTTCTCAAGCTCCTGACGCATCCTTTCGGGCATTATGTTGAGCACATCCTCAAGGCTACCCTCAACCTGATACGGCAGAACCTCTTTGGCATCTGGATGCCAGTCATCAGGCGGCTCGACTCCGTAGTAACCCACCTCGTTGCTCTGGTTTTTGATGGCAAGCCATTCCCCGTCCGAAAGCAATGCGTAAAGCGTTGGATAGAGGATGTTGTTCTCGCGAAATACCATGTCGGTAAGGGCATTCGCGACATCCACGGCCATCTCCTTGATCTGCTCAGGATCAGGTTCCTCTGCCGCAAGCAATCTCGTGAGCTTGGCTATCTTCGCCCTGATCTCATCGTGTTTCCTCCACAGAACCGAAGCCACAGCATTCAGCCCGCGCCTCTCGATGTATGGGAAAATGATGATCTCCTCGCGATTGTAGTGTGTCCTGCCGATGTTCCGTATCTTCGAGGCAATGTCTTTCAAGGTATTAAGTATGTTTTTGAAAGCGTCCGGATCGTCCTTGACTTTCACAAGGGAATTTGAATAAAGGCTGAGCATCTCGGCATCCTTCAAAATGGCCTCGTTCTCCTGAAGTAACACCTTCAGAGGATGTCCATCTGGCAGGTCGTAAAGCCGCCTGTCCTGCTGATTGACAGCTTCACGGAAAAGAAGGACATGCAGATCGCACAGCTTGGCAATGTCGATGGGCCTCAACCCATCCTTCACGAGCTCCTGCTCTATGAGAGGTATTTCAAGGGGGCTGACATTGGTCAAAATCTGCCTGAATTCCTCTTTGAGCTTTTCAGGCGACTCCCCTCGATGCAACCTCTTAATCATCTTCTTGAGAAGCTCTTTCTTGTATTCCGAATTTTTGAGAAGTTCCGCCATTTCATGCACCTCCTAAAGTGACTATTTTAGTTCCTTTTGTTGAAACCAAGTATAACAAAAATATTTGCGTTGGGCAAGTGAGTGTTGAGGGCTAAATTGTAACGCAATATCGGAATTGGGGCGGTTTGGCAATCGTTTTCTTTTGGATATGCCGCAAAGTTTAGATTAGAATATTGCATATCTCTTTAAAATTTCTGAAAAAACATGGAGGTTCGTGATGGAAGATATTTTGAGGAAAGCGCTCGAGAACGCCGATGTGGAGTATGCTGACATCAGATTTGAAGAGGTCAAAACCACCGATGTCGTCTATCTTGGCAAGGAGCTGGACAATGTCAGCATAAAGGTGCGGCGCGGCGGAGGCGTCCGTGCATTCCACAAGGGCGGCTTCGGGTTCGCCACATTCACATTTCCTGAGGAGGCGGCTGAGGCAGTCATCAAGGCCTCAAAGCTCGCCAAACTCGCATCCACAGGGGCAGACGAGCATTTTGCACCTGTTAAACCTGTTGTCGCAAAAGTCAAGATCGATGTTCCTCAGGACTCCCGCAAAGTGCCGCTTGAGCAGAAAGTTGATATCGCCAGACACTACAACGACATCCTCCTTACAGGCGGGGACAAAATTCAGTCCACGAGGACAATCTATCGGGACGAGTTCATAAACCACATCTTCGCCTCCACGGAGGGCAGCTACATCGAAGAGGAACGGCTGCACACGGGCATCATGTTCTCGGCAACCGCAAAAGACGGCACTAATGTCCAGAACGCATTCGATTCGTTTGGCGATCAAAGAGGCTTCGACACGGTTCTCGGTCACGAGGCTGAGGCTGAACAGGTTGTCAAGGATGTGCTTGACCTGCTGAAGGCCGAGAAAGTCGATGCCGGCGTTTATACTGTGGTGCTCGACCCGAAGATCGCAGGCGTGTTCATACATGAGGCATTTGGCCACCTATCTGAAGCCGATCACATTTACCGCAATGAGAAACTGCGTGAGATCATGAAGATCGGTCAGAGGTTTGCAGAGGATTTCTTCTCCGCAGTTGACGACGGCTCGATCAAGGGCGAGCGCGGCTACTACGCCTACGATGACGATGGCGTGCCGTCTCAGAAAACCTATCTCATCAAGGACGGCATTCTGAACTCACATCTCCATTCTCGTTACACGGCCTACCTGATGGGCGAGGAACCGACGGGCAATTCGAGGGCGATTTACTACAATTACAGCCCAATCGTTCGCATGTCGGTGACCTACATCGAGCCGCGCGATGCCACATTTGAGGAGCTTATCGACATCCCGAAGGGACTCTATGTCGTTGGTGCACTCGGCGGCCAGACCGAGCTGGAAATGTTCACCTTCTCATCGGCAAAGGCGTATCTCATCGAGAACGGCAAGATCACGAAAATGGTGCGCGATGTTATCCTCTCAGGCAATGTCTTTGAGACGCTCAAGAACATCGACAGGATTGGCAATGACCTCAAGCTTTTCGGCGGGCTTGGTGGCTGCGGAAAGGGCGGTCAATCGCCGCTGCCCGTTTCCGATGGTTCGCCGCACATCCGTGTCAAAAATGTCGTCATAGGAGGTAAATAAGATGGTGGAGAAACTCATCGATGCATTGAAACGCAAAGGCGTCGGAAAATTCGAGATTTATTACGAGGAAGAGGAAGTTCAGCCGGTCAAATTTGACCAGAATGTTTTGCAATCGCTTGAATCCAAAAGTGTGAAGGGTGTGGGGCTCAGGATAATCGTTGATGGCAAGCTCGGATTTACATCGACAAACGATTTCAGGGATCCAGATGAACTTGTCGAGCGCGCACTTGCGATCGCAAAATTCGGCAAGGAAGTGAAGTTCGATTTTCCTAAAAAGGCTGAAATCCGAAACGACCTCAAGATTTACGATCCGACGGGCTGGCCGACGGAGGACCGCATCAAACTTGGTCGCGAAATGATTAAGGCACTTTCTGCAGAGTCCAAAGAGGTCAAAATCTCTGCAGGTCTGGACTACCAGCGCAGTAAAGTGCGGATAGTCAATTCGTATGGGTTCGATGCCGAATACGAGATCACGGCGTATGGGCTTTTCGTCGAGGGATTTGCAGTGCTGGATACTGGGTTCACATTCGTTTTTGACTGGCAGGGCTCGGCCAAACCTCTTGAAAATCCGGAATCCTCGATCGACAAACTGAGAGAGCAGCTTCGCCACGCCAGCAAGCTTGCAAAATTCAAATCAGGCAAGATGCCGGTCATCATAACGCCTCTTGCCAACCTAATGGGGTTGCTGCCCCATGTGCTTATGTCCGGGTTGAACGGCAAGAATGTGGCGCGCGGCATATCCCCCTTGACAGGGCGAATCGGCGAGAAAGTCATCGGTTCGGGCATCACGGTCGTCGATGATGCCACGCTTGACTGGATGGTTAACACAAGGCCATTCGATGCTGAGGGCGTGCCAACAGGGCGCCGCGTGCTCATCGAAGACGGTGTGCTCAAAGGCTATGTGCTCGATCTCGATTCAGCGTCAAAGCTCGGCATGGAGCCGACCGGCAACGCCGTCCGCAGCTATTCTTCAACGCCCTCCCCGTCGTTCAACAACATGCTTATCCTGCCGGGCAAACGCTCGGTCAACGACATGATAAAGTCAGTTGAACACGGCATCATCGTCTATGGCGTCATCGGAGGCGGGCAGTCCAACATACTTGCAGGCGATTTCTCGGTCAATGTCGGACTTGGCTTCCTGATCGAAGACGGAGAGATCGTCGGCCGCGTGAAGGATACGATGATCGCTGGTAACTTCTATGAGCTTCTCAAGGACGGCACCTTCGAGCTATCGAAGGAAGTCGAGCTCGTCGTCAACTTCTCCGTGCCATACCTTTACATCAACGAGATGAGCGTGGTGACGAAGGAGTAGCACGGACATAAGAGGAGTTTCGGACACATCTGCGGGGCTGTGAGCCCCGCTTTTTGTTTTCATATCATAATTGAAATGACCGATTAGCTGCTTGATACTCTAATCAAATGTGGGAGGAACAGATGAACAGGATAAGCTTGAGGTTCTCAATAAAGAACTTCCGCGCAATTAAGGAAGCTTCGATAACCTTGAACGGTATTACTGTGGTCGCGGGAGAAAATGGGAGCGGCAAAAGCACGATATCAAGATTATTGTACTATACCTTTAAGGCAATACACAATTTTAACTCACTGATAGAAGCTGAGATAAAAGAAAAACTCAAAAAGATTGTACACTACCTCGCTATACTTGAGGAAGAAACCGAAACATTTATGGAGGAGCAAACATCCCCTTACAATGAACCATTTACCAAACTACTGCCTTTGCTAAAGGCCACAGCTGAAGAACCCTCAATAGAATTCTTAAAACAGGTTATAAACTCACTCAAATCTTTCTATAGCCAGTTAAAGATAGGCAAAGATGAGCAGTTTCGCATCGAAAGACTTAAACTCGTCTTGATAGCCGCGATTTCAGATGAGTTCGGGGAATCAAACGAATGGAATTCATACAACATCGAACAATTGCTCGACAAAGTGAGAGAATATGTTGTCGCTCTGGAGAAACGCATAGAAAAATTGAAAAATGAAAGGCCTCTGGAATTATTTGAGAAATACCTTAAATCCAGATTTGATGAATCGATTACTCTCCAACAGATTGAGCTTCTTGAGCACGAGGTTCCCATCATTGACCTTGAAAAGAAAAGGTTGAGACTTATCCACTCCATGAGAAACCCGATTTACATAGACACTCCGATGTCGATTGGCGCAAAAGGGAGCGGCAAAAGCTTCAAACACTGGGAAGATCTCAATAGGCTTTTAACTCATCCCGCCGATGAAACCGTGGAAATACCAGCTGAAATACGCAGCTTTTTCGAGAAGGAAACCATAAGGGGGCAGGTCTATTACGAAAAAGATCCCTTGAAAACCAAAAATTTCGTTTACAGGCGTGATGACGGCCACGAGTTTGACCTCCTCGAATGCGCCACAGGTATCAAATCGTTTGGAATTATTCAAATGCTTTATTACAATGGCCACCTGAAGAAGAACACTTTGCTTATCATCGATGAGCCTGAAGCTCACCTGCACCCACAGTGGATCGTGGAGTATGCAAGGATGATGGTCATGCTGAACAAACTGGTCGGGGTAAAGTTCTTCGTGGCAACCCACAACCCTGATATGGTAAGCGCAATCAGATACATCTCGGAAAAGGAAGGGATTTTGGACAGAGTGTCATTCTACCTCGCCCAAAAAGGCAAACGCTATCTTTACTCCTATCGACACCTCAAGGATATAGACCCTATTTTCGCATCCTTTAACATAGCTCTGGAAAGGATAAGCAAATATGGCTTCCTGGAAGAAAAGCAGGAAAAAGAGGAGCAGAAGATCCACTAAATCAAAAACAAAGGCAAGTCCATGCCCATGGATCTATAGCCTGCCTCACACGGAAAGACACCCTGTCGTGGAAAATAGGGAATTTAAAGGATGCCTACCGCTTGTCTTGACCATTATCACAGATAATGGCGGCCGATCAAGATATTTCAAAAATGAGAAGACCATAAATGTCGATTGCATTGAGGAAAAACTGAGAAGAAGCCAGCCACTCAAAACAGTGGACATGGCGTTTGTGGCAAGGAACAGAGAAAAAACGGATCCCGAGGAATCAGACCTCAGAACAGTCCTCGTTGAACTCAAAATGGGAGTGAGAAATGTCAATAACTTGAGGAGAGATGATTTTGAAAACAAAGTCCATAACTCAAAATATATTCTCGGAAATAGGCCTCAGATCTTGCAGGATTATTTTTTTGTATTCAATGACAGGGTCAGGAACCAGGCAAAACATAGGTTATACCGAATTTTCAACAAACCGCCCATGCAATTGCCCTACAAAATAGTCTCCCTGAAGGAACTCATAGAATTTTTTTTCAGAGATTAAAGGGAGTATAGCTTTCTTTTTCTTGACCCTCGTCTAATTGAATGGTAAACTTTGCGCAAATTTATCCCGGTGATAGAAAATGGCGGCAAAGGAAACCCCTATCCTGAAACAATACAAAGAGATAAAGGCTCAGTATCCTGATGAGATCCTGCTTTTCCGAATAGGCGATTTTTACGAGACCTTTCTGGAAGACGCTAAAATTGCATCGAAAGTCCTCGGAATTGTCTTGACCTCCAAGCCTGTGGGCAAAGGGATACGGGTGCCTCTTGCGGGGATTCCGGTCAAAGCCGCTGAGACCTACATCGCAAAACTGCTCAAAGCCGGTTATCGCGTGGCGATATGCGAACAGGTTGGGGAGCCGATTAAGGGCATCATGCCCCGAAAGGTCGTCGAGGTTATAACTCCTGGCACGATCTTTTCGCCGGGCCTTTTGGAGGACAAAAAGTTCAACTACATTGCCGCATTTCTGGCCGATGACGATGGGCTGGCCGGTGCGGCGGTCGCCGAACTGACGACGGGCGATTTCTTCCTCATGCAGGACACGGTCGAGCGGATAAGGGACGAACTGCAAAAACTTGCCATCGCTGAGCTCCTAATCCCTGAGGGAACTCAGGTGCAGGGGAAATGGACACCAACTGAGCTCGACCCCATCGAGTTCTCACCGACGGACGCTGAGACTGAGGTTAAAAACTTTTTCGGCGTCTCAACGCTCGAAGGGTTCGGTGTGCGGAATATGACTCTCGCAGTCAGAGCCGCCCGCGCCCTCATTTCATATCTGAAGTCCAAAAAGCCAGGCATGATCGAACACATCCGCGGCATGCGTGTCCACAGGCTTGAAAGCTACATGTTCCTGGACACCAGAACCGTGAAAAATCTTGAGCTCCTCGAGACAATTCACAGAGGTGAGGGCATGCCGTTCGTCGATGTACTCGACCGAACGAGGACACCGATGGGAGGCCGCCGTCTGAGGGAGGCAGTTCTATCCCCGTTCCTCGAACTGAAACCCATACTTGAGCGCCAGAGTCGTGTGGCCGCCTTCTACGAAGACCCGCACATATCCGCCCGCGTAGCATCGATTTTGTCCGAAATAGCAGACATAGAGCGGCTTTCGTCAAGGCTATCAGCAAAAAAGGGCGGCCCGAGAGAACTGTTGAAGTTAGGGACATCGCTGAAGAAATTGCCTCAGCTCGCGGAAACCCTGAGCTCTGTCGATTTCCTCTCACAACTGGTAGCTGAGTTGCCCGATCTTCGTGAACTCGCGGATGAGATCATCGGAAAAATAGTCGAAAATCCGCCTGCGACGGCCAACGAGGGCTGGGTGATTCGGGACGGCGTTGACCCTGCCCTCGACGAACTTCGGGAACTCGCTCAACACGGCAAGGAGAAACTGCTCGAACTCGAAGCAAGGGAACGCACGCGAACAGGCATCCCTAACCTCCGAATAGGATACAACAATGTGTTCGGATATTACATCGAGGTTTCAAGGAGCTACATCAATCGGGTTCCAAAGGACTACATTCGCAAGCAGACCCTGAAAAATGCCGAGAGGTTCATAACCGACGAACTCAAGAGGCTTGAAGAGAAAATCCTCGGCGCTGAAGAGCGAATGATTCGCCTTGAAAAGGAGCACATAGAGCGATTGCGTCAAAAAGTGTTCGAGATGTCGGAGCCGATTAAGAGAGCAGCTGAGATAGTCGCTGAGATCGATCTCGACCTATCGCTTGCAGAAGTAGCTCGCAACAACCGCTATGTCCGCCCATCGGTTGACAAAAGCGGCATCATCCATGTGGTGGATGGCCGCCATCCTGTCGTGGAAGTAATGTCATCCGAACCATTTATCCCGAATGATATATCCATGGACAACGATGAAAACCGCGTGTTCATAATCACTGGCCCCAACATGTCCGGCAAATCGACTTATTTGCGCCAGACAGCGCTAATCGTTATCATGGCACAGATGGGCAGCTTCGTGCCGGCAGCCGATGCTAAAATCGGGCTCGTTGACAGGATTTTTACACGAATAGGCGCATCGGATGACCTCGCTCGCGGCGTCTCCACATTCATGGCAGAAATGGTCGAGACCGCTGAGATACTGAACAATGCTACACCTCAAAGCCTTATAATTCTCGACGAAGTTGGAAGAGGGACATCCACATACGACGGGATGGCCATAGCATGGGCTGTTGTGGAATACATAGTTGAGAAGTTAAAATCTAAGGCTCTATTTGCCACTCATTATCATGAGCTTGCTGAGCTTGGCAGGAGATTGAGAGGTGTTAAGAACCTGACCGTTGCCGTCAAAGAGTGGAATGACGAGATTGTCTTTTTGCGCAAGGTAGTTCCGGGCGAGACCAACAGGAGTTACGGCGTGTTTGTGGCCAGACTCGCAGGTCTCCCTGAGGAGGTCGTGAAAAGGGCAAATGAGATACTCAAAGAGATGGAAAAAGAAGGCAAGGAGATTAAGATAAAAAGAAAGAAACGGGCTCGCGGGCGTGGGGATCAGCTCACTCTGTTCGCCCCGTCCGACCCTTTGAGGGAAAAACTCAGAAATATCGATCCTGATTCCATGAGCCCAAGGGAAGCTCTGGAATTCCTTTACAAACTCAAGGAGGAACTTAATAAATGAAACGGTGGCTTTTAAAACTGTTCGGTGGATTCTGGGGAAGTGAAGTTGCGGTGGATCTTGGCACGGCTCAAACCCTGATCTATGTGAAAGGGGAAGGCATTGTCCTGAGGGAGCCGTCGGTCGTTGCTGTGGACGAGCGGACAGGCGAGCCACTGGCAGTTGGTGCAGAGGCAAAAGAGATGCTCGGTAAGACCCCGAAAGGCATCATAGCCAAACGCCCCATGAAGGACGGCGTTATCGCCGATTTCGACCTCGCACAGGAGATGCTCTACTCATTCCTCAAACGAGTGCTGAAAAAGAGCCTGATAGTCCGTCCCAAAGTGCTGGTGGCAGTGCCTTCCGGCATAACCGAGGTTGAAAAAAGAGCTGTTGTTGATTCTGCTGAGAGCGCGGGTGCGCGCGAAGTCCTGCTCGTGGCCGAACCTGTAGCCGCCGCAGTGGGCATCGGCCTCCCGATAGACAAACCAACAGGCAACATGATCGTCGATATAGGCGGCGGCACCACCGAAATCGCGGTGATAGCCCTCTCAGGGATAGTGGCAAACACATCTATCCGCATAGCCGGTGATGAGATGGACGAGGCTATCGTCAACTACATAAAAAAGAAATACGGCCTCATAATCGGCGAACAGACGGCCGAACGGATAAAGATCGAGATCGGCAATGTCTTTCCACAGGTCGAAGAACGAAAGATGGAGATTCGCGGCATAGACCTTGCCGGCCGTCCTAAAACCATAGAGCTCAGTTCGACTGAAGTCAGAGAAGCCCTGCGCGAGCCGGTGCTCCAGATAATAGAGGCCATCAAGAAGGCGCTGGAACGCACGCCGCCTGAACTCGCATCTGACATAATCGACAGAGGGATATACCTATCCGGAGGCGGTGCACTTTTAAGGGGACTTGACTCTATGATCATGGAGGAGACCAATCTGCCTGTCAAAGTCGTTGAAAACCCGCAGGAATGCGTCGCACTTGGAGCCGGCAGGATACTTGAAGACCTTGAAACTTTCCATAAGGTGCTTCTAAAACCCACACCGCGTAGAAGTAACTTGAGATGAAAACATTGCTGAGAAATTATATCATTTTTTCGATCATCGCGCTCTCCATCGGGCTTATCTACCCGTTAAGGCGCTGGCTCAATACAGTCCTTATCGACACCGCTTATGTGCCCGTGCTCCGCACTATAGCGACGATGGAGAAGATCCACAAACTCGAAGACATGGTCAACAAGTTGATGCTCGAAAACTTAACGCTCAGAGCGGTGGTTTTCCGAAACAGACGCCAGAAATTCATCGCCAGATGGCGTGGGGAACCGCCAATTCCGGACTCTGCGCTCGTGCCAGCGGTAGCAGTCGCATACATCCCGGTCGGCATTCCTGTAAACATCGTGATCGATCACGGCTCGCTCGACGGAGTCAAAAGCAATGCACCGGTTATAACAAGTAACGGGCTCGCCGGCAGGATAATCGAGGTCAAACCGCGCACATCAACATTCGTCAGCATTTACAGCAATGGATTTAAGGTCGGAGTTTTGGATCTGAGAAGCGGCGTTCTCGGGGTCCTGAACGGAGGCGACATGGAACTCAACTACATACCGCGCGGTTCAAATGTTAAGTTAGGTGACACTCTGATCACTTCCGGACTTGGCAGGCTGTATCCATACGGGCTCAGGGTCGGCACGATAGCTTCGATAGACACATCAAACAAAGAGGAAATGTTTATGAAGATCAAAGTCAGGCCGTTCTTTGACTATGCGAATTCAGCGGCATTCTGGGTGATGAGGAAATGGTAGAAATAATTTCTCTAATCGTGGCGTTTCTGGCCTCTACATTTGAGGCCAAGATAGCATATCCCTACCTGCCGGACTTCACCCTGACGCTGCTGTTATTCCTGTTTCTCCGAACCGAAATAGGATGGGCAATGTTTATGGCACTGATAATCGGCATCCTGCGCGACGGAGTTGACCCATCCCGCATCTGGATAAGTCCTTTTGTATTTGTTACATACGCATTTGTGGCCCGCTGGCTTAAGATGTTCGTAAACACAAATGTCAGCCTGATAGTATTCATTTACGCCACCCTCCTGACCTTCACTTATCGCGCTGTGCTCTACTCTGGGTTCAGCATCTCAGCCACATGGTATTACATAGCTACCTCCTCGATCTTGACAGGCCTGCTTGTCACAATACTCGCATTTGCATTCAGAAGATGAACAGGCTTAAGTTCGCTATAACTTTTGTCATATTGAGTTTTTTGCTTCTCTTTGCGAGACTTATCAAAATTCAGCTTGTTGACCATGCAAAATACCTGCATCGTGCCGAATCTAACTATATCAAAGCCTTGAGAATACCGCACATAAGGGGCAGAATCTTTGACAGGTATGGCAGGATCATCGCATCATGGGAACCGGCGTTCAGGATCTCGGTGATAGCTGATAAGGCATCAGAAGAAGGCATAGATAGCCTTTCAAAATTCCTCGGCGTGAAAATCGATCCCTCAAAACTGGAGAAAGGGCCGGGTTATGTGCCTCTCATCGACAAAATTCCATTTGAGAAAGCCGTTATGCTCGAGGAAGAGTTTGAGAAGTTCCCGTGGGTGATCGTAAGCGCTTTTCCTCGCAGGACATACATAAAAGACACCGTGCTTGCAAAGGCCATATCCCATGTCGTGGGCTATGTCGGAGAGGCTACTCAAGAGGACATAGAAAAATCAGGTTATGCGCTCGGAGATTATGTCGGCAAGTATGGAATTGAAAAGCAGTATGAGCGCTATCTTCGGGGCAAAGACGGGTTTAGGTTTTTCGCGGTTGACGCGCGCGGACGGATAGTCAAGGCTGACCCAAGGCCGCGAATTGACCCACAAAAAGGGCACGATATCGAGCTCACGATCGACCTCGACCTTGAGCGCGTTATCGATTCGCTGTTTCGGAATTACGATCGTGGTGCGTGTGTGGTGTTAGATGTCAAAAGCGGCGATGTCCTCGCCATGTTTTCAAAACCGG
>WGAI01000036.1 GCA_015489175.1 Caldifarciminota bacterium
ATAACGCCGCCTTGACATATTGAGCTCACATAAATAACCTTAATTGCTGAATTCTGGAATTAACATGGAGTTCAGGAGGTGAAATTTACATGCGGATAGACAAATTCACTGAGGCGGCCAAAGAAGCGTTGATG
Organism: Caldifarciminota bacterium; assembly: GCA_015489175.1. Classification (GTDB taxonomy): domain Bacteria; phylum Hydrothermota; class Hydrothermia; order B15-G9; family B15-G9; genus WGAI01. The sequence goes on from WGAI01000036.1 coordinate 135, forward strand.
AAGGCGCAGGCAGCGACATCGGAAATAGGCGGAGCTCAGATCGATGTGGAGCATATTCTGTGGGCACTCGTAACTCAGGAAAACGGAGTTGTTCCGCAGATACTTGAGAAGATGGGCATATCTCCGGACGTAGTTAAGTTCCATTTGAGCACATCGCTTCCGTTCAGGATATCAAGGGTATCAAAACCCAATTCTAACAATGAGGTCTCTATCGGATCCAATCAGCTTTTTCTAACTTATTCGGCAGTAAATGTCTTGAATGAAGCTGAAGAAGAAGCCAAAAAATTCGGCGACGATTACATCACAACGGAGCATATTTTCCTCGCAATTCTTGAGCACGGAGGGCGAGTTTCACGGATGCTCACCTCCATAGGCATAACGAGACAAAAATTCGTCCGCGCAATGGAGGAAGTGCGCGGAGGCGGCAGGGCAAGCGGGCCCAATGCAGAATCCAGCTACAATGCCATCAAAAAATTTTCGATCGACATAACGAGAATGGCGGAAGAAGGCAAGCTTGACCCATTGATTGGGCGCGAGGAAGAGCTGAACAGGCTCATCCAGATTTTGATGCGCAAGACAAAAAACAACCCCGTTTTGGTTGGCGAGCCCGGCGTCGGCAAAACAGCCATTGTTTACGGCCTCGCCCAGCGGATAGCTGACGGTAAAGTGCCCGAATTCCTCAAAGGTAAGCGCTTGATCGAGTTGGATATGGGCGCACTTGTTGCAGGCACCAGATACAGGGGCGACTTCGAGGAACGGATGAAGAGTGTAATTCGGGAGGTCAAATCGAAAAAGGGCGAGATTATTCTCTTTATCGATGAGCTACACAATGTCGTCGGCGCAGGCTCGGCAGAAGGCACTCTCGACGCAGCCAACCTTTTGAAACCCGCACTCGCATCCGGTGAGCTCAGACTCATAGGCGCCACCACTCTCGACGAATACCGCGAGAGGATCGAGGCGGACGGCGCACTCGAAAGGAGGTTCCAGCCGATCTTCATTGAAGAACCTAACTTTGAGGAAACCATTAAGATACTCCGAGGCCTCAGGCCGAGATACGAGGAACATCACGGCATCAAAATACTTGACGAAGCGATAGAAGCGGCGGTCAGGCTTTCGCAGAGATACATTAACGACAGATACCTGCCGGACAAAGCTATCGACTTGTTGGATGAAGGGGCATCGCTGGTGAGGCTGAAGATGTTCGACTTACCTGACGACCTGTCCGAAATCGCAGACCAGATCTCAAAGTTAGAAAAACAATATAGAAAAGCACTGAAGGAAGAGGATGATCTGCTCGCTGAACAGCTCAAATCCCACATAGCTGATCTGAAAGAGGTGTTTGAAAGGAAACACAGACAATGGATCGAGGAAAACGGCATCGCCCAGGTGGTGGACGCTGAAATCGTGGCGGAGGTCGTATCCGAGTGGACAGGCATCCCTGTGTTCAAACTCATTGAGGATGAAAGTAAGAAATTGATGCACATGGAGAAAGAACTTCAGAAACGGGTTATCGGTCAGGAGGAGGCGATAAGGGTTGTATCCGACGCCATCAGGCGCTCAAGGGCAGGACTGGCTGATCCAAACAGGCCGATCGGGGTTTTTCTGTTCATCGGGCCGACGGGCGTGGGCAAAACGCATCTCGCAAGGCAGCTTGCATGGTTCCTGTTCGACGACGAGGAAGCCCTCATTCGGATAGACATGTCCGAATACATGGAAAAGCACTCGGTCTCCAGACTTATCGGTGCGCCACCCGGCTACATCGGCTATGAGAAAGGCGGTCAATTGACCGAAGCCGTCAGGAGGAGGCCATATCAGGTTATCCTTTTCGACGAGATCGAGAAAGCGCATCCTGATGTCCTCAATGTTATGCTCCAGATATTCGATGCCGGACGGCTTACAGACGGTCAGGGACATGTGGTGGATTTCAAAAACACTGTGATAATCATGACATCAAATCTCGGCACATCGTTCTACCGCTCATCAGTTAAGATAGGATACACGAGCACAGATGAAACTGAGGAGCTTGAGGTCAGGGAACAGATAATGAGAGAGCTCAAGAGGCAGTTCCGCATGGAATTCCTTAACAGGATAGATGAAATTGTGTTCTTCAGGCAACTTACACTTGATGAGATCAAAGAGATAACCCGCCTCGAACTGGAAAAGCTTGAGGAAAGGCTGTCCGAAAAGGGGATTTCCATCAAAGTCGAGAATTCGGCCATCGAATCCCTTGCAGAGAAAGGCTACGATAAGCTCTTCGGTGTAAGGCCGCTTGCAAGGACGATACAAAGGACCATAACCACGGAACTGTCCAGATTGCTGATATCCGGGAAACTCAAGGATGGGGATAAGGTTACCGTATCGGTTGATGAAGACGGCAACTTCAAATTTGAAGTTAAAAAGTCCGTCAGGGTAGGCCTTTCAGACATGGCCTTTTCCGAATCCTGACCTAACTTAAGAATCCAACAGGAGGCTTTAAATTATGGTTAACATTTTACTATCAATAGCTTTGATGTCCTATCTCAAGCCCGTTCCCAACTGGGAAGTCGGCTTTTTCATAGATCCGATAGCCTACGGCCTCTCAATTCAGAAAAATTTTAACTCCGCCGTGGGTTTTCGCGTCTTTGGCGCATTTCATATCGGAAGAACTCAGGAATACGAGGACGGGAATGTCGTTGATAAACCATATTCATGGGCTCGATGGGGTATTCGCGTGATGAAGTATTTCCCAACATACACGGCACTAACGCCTTACATGGCGTTCGGGATAGAGGGCAACAGCAGCACAAAATACGGCTACACGGGCAGAGGGTATTCCACGAGCGAGGTTAGACTCGCAGGTGCGATTTACGCCGTCGGATTGCAGTTTTTTCTGCCGATTTCGGCCTCTCGCGTGAGCTATCAGGGGATAGCAATGGATCTGGAAGTGAACGCCTATTACCACATCTATCGGTATCTTCTGAATGTCAGTAGGGATGAGGAGTTAACATTCGGCGGTCTGGGCCTTGGATGGGGCATCCATTACACATGGTGAGGTGGTTCAAATGACACTCGAAGAACTTGCAAAACGGATAGATCACACAATACTCAAGCCCGATGCCACCGATTCGGATGTGCTCAAAGTGGTGGACGAGGCGATGAATTACGGATTTCGGGCTGTGTGCATAAACAGCTCTTTTGTGCCGCTTGTCGTCGATAAACTTGAATCCACCGGGATATTGACATGCAGCGTGGTCGGGTTCCCGCTCGGCGCAGCCTCCACGGAAGCAAAAGCGTTCGAGGCGGAATGGGCCGTTGAGAACGGAGCTGACGAGCTGGACATGGTGATGCACATAGGCCATTTCAAAAGCGGCCTCTACTCCTACATCGTCTCGGACATAAAGGCTGTTGTCGAGGCTGCCAATGGCAGACATGTCAAGGTAATCATCGAGACAGCGTATCTGACCGACGATGAAAAGGAGAAGGCCGTCGAGCTCGTGGCAAAGGGCGGCGCACATTTCGTGAAGACTTCAACCGGCTTCGGCCCGAGAGGCGCGACTGCTCACGATGTCGCGATATTGGCCAAAAAAGCGAAGGAATTCGGGCTCAAAGTCAAAGCTGCCGGCGGAATTAGAGACTTTCAGACCGCGATGGAGATGATCAACGCAGGCGCAGATGTCATCGGGGCATCCAAAAGTGTCAACATCATAGCAACCTACATCAAGTAGCCATGAATGCGATAATAAATGCACTGTTGTCGCTCTATTTCACCGTGTATGTTGGTGGTGCAACGAGAATCACATCTCTATACACATCAGGGTTTTCCATTGGAGGTGAGATCGCGCTGTTTACGCCCGATTCCGCATCCCGATATCTCATGGGGGTGTCCACGACCTTCTACGGGTTTAAATCAGCCTACTACGACTTTTACAGACGGGAATACGAGATAAACATCACGCCCGCAACTGCCAACCTCTCAGCGCTCACTATCGGCTATTCAAGGGATCTGGTCATGGAGAGCAGGAAATGGGGCTGGGAGCTTGCAGGCGGCCTTTCGCTGATCAGCTACGACCTCACATTTCCCGAAGCGGATGTGAATTTAGACGGCACCATTGCGCCGTTCTGGGGTCAGGGCGTGTGGGTGAGGGTCAAATTCCACAAATGGGAGCGGAAAAGGAGTTCTTACGGGCTCTGGGCATCGGCGTCACTTTACAGAGGCAGTTTCGAGGCGCTGTATCCGTTCATCTCCGACACGACATGGGCAGGCGTGAGGCAGGAAGGCGGCCCTATAACCGTGCCGATGTTTGGGGGAGGTGTGACGATAACCATCAGAGATTGAAAAGTGCCAGTTCCTTCAGTATCCGCCTGCGATGCTGGTCCCCTGTGCCGTAGTCGATTTGAGTTGCGTCGCCGAGTTTCAGGGCCACCATGTTCCCCGCATTTAGATGGGTAACCGCTATCGATGCTGCCTCCTCGATTTGCTCGTCCGTTGCATCGGAAGGCACTTCTATCATGACCTTTATGCCCTCGCGATCGGCGAATTGCTTGACCATCAGCTGACCGGTTTTCGCAAACGATTTCCAGTGGATCATCGACAGCTTATCGCGAGGCGTGTATCCTCTCAATCCCATAAAGTCACCGCCCACGCCCTCGTGCCTTGAGCCTTCCAATTCGCCCGCTTCCTGGCCTGTGTTATACCGCAGCTCGACATCGTGGATGTGCGGATAGACGATAAGTTCAGCGTCTATCTCAAAAGTGCGCCATCTGTTGGTGAAACCAAACGGGAAAGTCGTCACAAGAATCAACCTCTCCAGTTTATACAGGCCGCGCCTTGGAAAGATTGCCCGACAGTGGGTCAATTTCTCGCCACCGCCGGGCACCTGAAAGATCACGCTCTGAGAGATGATGTCCGTTTTTCCCGGAAACATGCATCTTATCAGGAAGGACGGCAACGGCTTGATGCTTTTGACTTTAAGGGCGAAAACCGCCGGTGTCCGCGCGTAAATCTCGTTAGGAACGGCAAGATGTGGCTCCAGCCCTTTGATGTTTATCAGGGACTCAAAGCCAGAGATTGCCATCACGGACAACATCATCGAAAGCACCACATAGAGTAGGTTGTTGCCTGTGTTCACAGCCGCAACGCCAACCAGAAGCGTCAAAATGCCGAAAAATGTGCCCGTTTTGGTTATGCTGGTGCGTATTTTCTCTAACTTGAACAGCCAGTCACATGAAAAGTTGGGCATATCAGTTTCGTTCAGCCGCAAGCTCATAAAATATCAGGCCTGCGTTGAAAGCAGATACAACCACGAGCCCCTTTTCAGGTAAATAAGTCATGCCTTCACCAAGTCCGGGCAACGAAATCTCCTGCAATATCCTGGGTTCCTCCGGCGAGCTGACATCGAGGACATAAAGCCAGCCGTTCTGGAAATCTTTTGCCACACCTGACATAAGCAGGTAGTGGTCGATCAGGATTGCATGCCTGATGTAACCCTTGAGTTTTTTCCTCGCCACGATGTTCAACCCGTTTTCGTCGGCCTTGACAACCACAAGTCCAGAATCATCGGCTGCAACGAAGATGTAAGGATATCGGACAACCATATCGTAGGCCCATGACCCGATATTGGTTGAAGCAACGACATGCGAGGAGTCGGTCTGGTTTTTGTCATAAGCGATTACCCGTCCCTGATATGTCAACATGTAGAAAAGAGAGCCATGTCTTTCGATATCAGAGATATAGCTGTAATTGAGTTCTTTTAGGTCAAAACTGTAAATCAGAGAGGGTTTCGATGGTGGGTTGATACTGACGATGTGAGCGCCTCCCCAATCGCTAGCGGTATAAATCATAGCTCTGGCCGTATCAAGGATCAGATGGCGCAGGATTCCCTCTATGTAAAGCGTATCGATGGATGGGGTATCAGCAACCATTCTCTTCACTGTGGAGTAGACGAGACCATCACTGCCTGCCGCAATGTAAAAATAGCCATTGTATGAGGTTACATCGTCGATCTCATTGAAGATGTGGTAATGTTTAATTTGCTTTATGTGCTCTGGATCCTTGATGTTGAGCAAGAGAAAATTACCCATTTTATCCCCGATGACCAGCGTGGTATCGTTAACAGGCGATGTGGCAATGGTATAGCCGGGCGTCGAGAACTCCCATATTGTTATCATGCTATCTCCCGACATTTTCACCTTTTTGACGCCTCCGTAATCGCAAGCTATGTAAATCTCAGAATTTCCTCGATTTTTCACGGCCTGAATGAATGCAGACGAATACTCGTGAATTTTCGGGGTCTTGGGAGCCGAAATGTCCGAGATATCTATCTTAAAAACAACGCCACCCCACATGTCGCTTCGATAACCTCCCGCCATCAGGGTGGAGTCGTCTATCTGCTCGGCATCGACAAGGTGATACGAGAGATAGGGGTAGGATACATACGCAATGCCGGTTAACTCTCGCGTCCTGGATTGGATCTTCATGAAACTGACCTTACCATCCCAGAGGGTAACAGCAATGATCGAATCGTTTATGAGGTCTATGTCCTCGACCGAATCGCTTAACTTTTTCGGAGGAAATGGGATGGTATCGCCGTAGTTGAACATGAATATGCCGGAATCAGCGGCCCCTACGATAACCAATCCCCTGACCATCACGGCAGAAGTAACTTCATAACCTTTCAGGAGCGTAGATTTTAGAGTGAATCCGAACGGACCCTTTTCGTAAATTGCAAGCCCACCTGAGCGCATCGCCACAAGCAGCAGTTTTCCACTGAACGAGAGCCTGTAAGCCTTCCCTTCCGTCTTGAGATGGCATTTCGGGATTAATCTGCCACTTTCCAGTTTGAAACACTCGACCCCATTGTCTTCCTCAGCCACATAGACGATGCCTTTGTGGATTTTTATGTCAATCACATCATTGGCCCGAGTAACTTGATAGAGAAGCTTGTAATCGTCACCTTTATCCAGAAGCACGAAAATGCCAGCGCCTGAACCTACTAAAACGGTGTCGTGAGTGTAAGCAACAGTCAGGACAGGCCCAAAACCCCATCTGCTCATCTCGCGGAGTGTTGGACCTTTTTGAAAACCTGACATGGTCAGAACTGATATCAAAATAAGCACATTCATAATTTTTACCTCCATATTGTGTCTTTATTGAGGTTAAAAAGCGTTTTGGTTTCTGCGTTGTAGATAGAGGTCAAAACTATCTGACCGTTTTTGCGGGCATAGTTAAACTCAATATGCCCCTTGCTGGATGTTACATCTATCGAAATTGTCCCGTTCTTCTCTGAAAACCTGTCTATTTTGACATCGGTTATCCTCCCCTCCTCCGGGATAAGAAAAAACGCATTCTTGGGGTAAAGATAGGGCAATAGATAGGGGAGTTCGGCGTAATCAAAAACACGCCCTTTGAAATGCAATGTCCTGCTTGAGGACTTTTTCCCACTTATGTGAGTGATCCTGACACTATCCTGAAAATATGCCACTTCGGTGAGCATAATACTGCGGTTATTCGTAAACATGGTGCTCCTGAAAGCCCTATCTGGCACAAGCCGTTGATTTGTCTCGAGATACATAGAATCTTTCAGGAGGGGGGATGCGGATGTCTGTGAAAACACATAGCCATCATCCCGCCTGATGACCTCAAAGGTCGCCTTTCCACGAAATTTGCCATGGGAATAGATGTTGTAGGTAAATTTGCCCTCAAGAAGTTGCGGACGGGGATACTGTGGAACCTGAAACACACGAGTGCACGAGACGAAGAACGCAATTGTGAGCCCTATGAGCAGTTTTTTCAAAATAGAAAGTCCCCTCCTTCAGGTTCTTCCTCTTCTTCCCCTCCAAGAAATACATACCGCGAAAGCCCTCTGTGGTAATCGCTCCATCTTGCATTTTCGGATGACACATCGACATGCTGGAACATCCACAACTTGGCGCTCATGTTGTCCGCAAAATGGATTATCATGCTCTCAGGCGTCATAGGCACAATCGGCGAACCCCATTCCTGCTGTCCGTGATGCGAAAGGATTATGTGCAGGATATGCATTGCGAGGTCGTTTGGAAACGACTTCATGTTAGAGATCTTGTTTTTCGCCATCTCGTATCCGATAGCGATATGGCCCATAAGTCTCCCCTCATCCGTCCTGTCTATCTTTGGAAACCATGTATATTCTCTCACCTTGCCGATATCGTGCAGCAGGCCGCCAGCTATCAGGATGTCCTTTTTCAGGCCTGAGATGACATCGCGCGCAGCGTAGGCGAATCTCGTGACCTCAAGCGTGTGTTCGAGCAGGCCGCCAACATAGGCGTGGTGCATCTTCTTGGCCCCCGGCGCCATCTTGAACTTCTCGGCAAAATCTATGTCTCCGAAAAACGCAAGCAACAGGTCCTTCAGATGTTTGTTGCTCACCTTCTGGACGAATTTAAGCAGCTCGGCATACATCTGGTTGATGTTCTTGTCCGTCATCGGCACGATGTCGGCGAGCTCATATTTGTCCTCCGCTACAACGGAGGCGTCTATCACCTTGAGATTCCTATCTTTGCCGAACCGCTGGATGCGGGCTTTTAGACGGATAACTTTTGAGGGCTGCAGGATCTGAGAGAGCCGTTCAATGTCGTCGAAAACAACCGCCTTCATTTCACCGGTCGAGTCACCTATGAGCAGGTCGATGTATTTCTGACCCGTTCTTGTGGGCTTAATCTGAGACCTTATGACCACGAAGACCTCCTCGATCTCCTCATCGCTTTTGTTTCTGATGTCAGTTATGTAAAGTGATTTCATCCCACAGCCCTCGTTTTTGGTCTTATTTCGGGAGGATGGCGTCCACTTCCCAGATTATTATCTGGCCGTCGATCCCGCCGCTTGCGAGATACTTGCCGTCAGGCGTGAGGGCGAGCGACGGTATGCCATCCTGATAGCCCGAGATTTCCTTGATAAGGTTGCCGTTACCCGGATTCCACACTTTGATTGAGCCGCCGAGGCTTGCCGTGAAAACGGCTGAACCGTTTGGCATAACCACCATCGAGGTTATGTTGCGGTCAAAAGCTTTTATGTTCCTTATGAGTTTTCCAGTGTTGAAGTCCCAGATCTTGAAAGTGCCATCCCTCGATGTGGAATAAAGCTGTCCGTCTCTGTAAATCAACGATGTAATGGCGTTATCGTGAGCCTTCCAGCTCCTGAGTTCCTTGCCTGTTGCAATCTCAAAAACCGAGATCTTTCCGTCAAATCCGCCGATGGCTATCTTATCGCCCACAAATTCGCAGCTCCTGACACCCATAGGATCGCCAAACTTCTTGTCTATGGCAGGTTTCCATGTCGATGTCTCGTAAATCATAAGCTGTCTGCGCATCCCTCCAAATGCCATGTATTTGCCATCAGGGGAAAACTCTATGAAAAACACAAGATCACCGATCGACGGGATTTGTGCAACAATGCTGCTGTTTTGGATGTCATAGACAAGTATGGTGTCCCTACCGCCGCCAACGACAAAATATTTGCCATCAGGCGATATAGTTGCTATCTCACCAAGAGCTTCCTTCCAGAGGAGGGAACCGTCATCCGTATTCCAGAGGTGAACCACGCCGTCAAATCCTGTCGAAAGTATGTGTTTGCCATCCGGTGTGAAGGCCATAGCTGTGACCCATCCGCCATACTGACGGGAGTGAACTGTAACGAGCTTGTTGTTCGGTATATCCCAGATTATGATCTGTCCGTTGTCAGTGCCTGCCACAATGAACTGGCCATCGGGTGAGATCGTCATGCTGTAAATCTCGCCGTAGGATGTGGTAAATGTGCGTTTCGGTGCTCTCCTGTCGAGTTCCCAGACTTTGACCGTGCTATCTGAGCTCGATGAGACAAGATAGCCGTTAGCGAACCCCAGATCTGTAACCGCACCGGCATGGGCCTCTATGGGCTTCATCGCTTCCTTGAAATTGGATGGGTTGAGGAAATACAGGAACCCGTCACTTCCACCGGCAACAAGCAACTTCCTTGAAGGTGAATAAGCGACGGAGCTTATGGAGATGTCACCGTATTTGGATTCAAGATAGGTGCCATCTTTTTTGTAAAGTCTGACAACTCCGCCATCCGTAGCAACTGCAAGCATGTCTCCTGGCAAGAAAATCATGTCTGTGATAGCTGCATCGAGTGATAAGGTGTCTATTACAGCTCCATTTTCGCCGTTATAACGCACAACATGACCATCCTCAAAGCCTATGGCGTAAAACTTACCGTCAGGAGAGTATGCGTAAGATGTAATTGGAGAACCGAGATCCGACTGAGACACGATTTGTCCTGTCTTGATGTTCCATGTGACCCAGTAACCATCCTCTCCCACGCTGACGGCATAATCGGTGTTTGGCACGGCTTCAATATCAGTCACATTGCTCAAATGCTTGTGCAATCCCCTAACAAATTCCCCTGTTCTGGCATCCCAAACATAGATTTCCCCATCGCCACCGCCCGTAACGATCAGTTTTCCATCCGATGAATAAGTGATGGTTCCAACCCAATAGTTATGTCCTGTGATTACCAACTTTGCCCCATAAGGGACAGAGTGGATTTCTGCTGTTACAAATAATAGTGCGAGCAACAGGTTCATAGCCCTTACCTCCTTTGTTTAATCTGGTTTAAATTCCCCCTCCCCATTGGTCTCAGAACCAGAATTTGTAGAATATCTTAATTCGCCGTTCGATACGCCGCTCTTTGGTGTCTGAAACATCAGGGTCGTTAACGAGGCCATCTGCCGTATGGGCTGGCTCCCCAAACTCAAGGTAGATTTCAGAGTTCTTAAATCCCCTGTAGGCAAGCTGTAAGAACAATGAGTTCCATGAGCCACAAATAGCATGCCCCACAGCCCCTCTTCCGTAGAACTGGAAATTGTCCGTGATGTTGTAACGGATTTCAACACCGAATATTAACCTCTGGCCTATGGAATAAGGAACATTCACCTCATGCGTGTTCACACCTATGTCCTTTATCTTAAGCTGGACTTTCCCGCCTGCCTTCCGACTTTCTCCCCCTATCTCAAAAAATAGGTGCTTCCACCTGTCTTTTTTCTCCATCGTGTATTCGTAAGAAGCTTTAAAAGTAAAACCATTTATGAATTCCCAGTATGTTTCGATGTAGTTCTGGCTGACATAGTGTGATGTGCTCTCCGGCATCCCGAGCCAGTAGTTGGTCGTGTATGTGCGGTTCCTGTAGATCAGGTTTATGGCCTTGTGAGGCACAAGATAGATCAGCTCGGAATAGATGCCTTTCCTGCCGAACTCGCGGTCGAAAAGTGGGTTAAACCTGTTTGACAGTTCATCGATAAAATCCTTGCCGTAATAGAAATACGATGTCGCAAGCATGAAATTGGAAAAACGGAAACTCCTGAGTTCTGTCTCCACCGCCATACGATCTGACCATTTGCCTTCATGTTCAGGGTGGAAGCTCTGAGCCGCCTCAACTGTCATTCTCAAAGGCCCCTTTATCTTTATGCTCCCTTCAAATCCCTTTACATCGTTGTAAGATGTGGCGTTGCCTCTCCAATCCTTTTTCAGGTAGATAAAACCAAGTCCGCCTTTGGTACCAAACTTTTTGTAGCCCTTGAAAATGTAGGCCTCGCCATCCCATGTCCCGTATTTGCTCATAATGCCTGTGATGTAAAGTCCATATTTCTCCCAGAAATCGAACCGCAATCCGGAAGCCTTGGGCCCCCACGAATCGTCCTTCAACCTATCGTTGTTAACAAGCTTCAACAAGGGGCTTGGGACATAAAACCTGTCCTCTCGTGAGAAGATAGTGACCTGCGAATACTGCTTCTTAAGCGTCAGGTGCCCCTGAAAATAAAAAAGCTGGCCTTCCTGCTGCGTTGTCTCGGTAACAAGCGATCCGTAAGCATCGGTGTTGCTCATAGGGCTGCCGGAGATCTTCCACTCAAATCTGTGTCTGCCCCAGGGAATTTGATGCACATAATATCCAAATTCTCCCTCGTAATAGCCACCCACATAAAGGCCCGATATCATTGCTAAAATCATTAAAGTTCCCATGATGGTTACAATTATAATCTAAACGCATGTCATAGTGGTAAGTGGGACGGCAAAAAGGAGGTTAAAATGACAGGTTCAATCCTGTGGCCTTTCATCATATTTTTCAGCAGGATACTTGATGTCTCGCTGGGCACAATAAGGGTCAGAATGATCGTTCAGCGAAACAGGTTCCTCGCTGCACTTATCGGCTTTTTTGAGGTCTTCATTTTCATTCTGATCGTCAGCAAGGTTATCCAGAACATTGGAAACATCATCAATGTGGTGGCATACGCCCTCGGATTCGCCACGGGCAACCTTGTCGGCATCACTATCTCTGAACGAATGTCCAGGCCCATTTTGAATGTAAACATCCTATCGCGAGAGAAGTGGAAGGAGATCGAGGAGGCGCTTCGTGAAGCCGGCTTCGGCGTCACGAGACTACCCGCATTCGGCAAGGAAGGCATGGCCTCGCTCCTGAATGTGGTAATATCTGCAAAATCTCTGCCCAAGCTCAGGGAAATAGTATATTCTATTGACCCAAAGGCATTTATGTTCGCCCAACCTGTCGAATCCCTGAGAGGAGGCTATGTTTACGGAATAAAGTCAAAAATTTGATCGAAAATCAAGGTCCAACATGTGTCATTGGCCAGATATTCTCGTAGTTCTCAATCTCTTTTAAGTGTTCCAGCTCCTGCTTCAGGAGTTCGTAATGGCTTTGCTCCATGGAAGCTAAGATTTCAATCATCTTTTGGGTCTCTTCGTCCTTGAACATCGGGGCCATCCTCAGATAGAACTTTTTGGCTTCCAATTCTGCCTCCATGGCATCCTTGATTATGTCGGCTATGGGGCGCTGCTCATCGCTCACATCCACCTGTGGAAGCGGGAAATCCTCGTTTTCGGGAAAGTCTTTAGGCTCTTCGCCAAACTCAGATGTATAGACTGCCTCAAGATAGGCTTTGTGCTTCTCCTCCTCATCGGCAAGGAAACGAAGCCTGTCCTTCAGGATGTAGTTTTTGACCCTTTCCGACAGGGTCTTATACACTTCCATGCTGTCAATCTCACTCTTAATGGCTATCAACAAGAGCTCTCTGAGCGTTTCTGCCATTTCAATCCTCCTTTTGGATAGAAATGTTATACCGAACGGCTCGAGATTTCATCATGCCGTTATCACCTATGTTAGATTGTCGTTCAAAAAACTTGAGTATTCTACCTAAAATCCATAATCCACTTAATATTTTTCGTATTTGCCATCCTCATGTTATAAACTGGTTATCATTGGCAAGAAAAACTTTTACTCGGAGATCTTTTCTTAGGATTTCGATGAAGAAGCATCATCCTGCATCCGTTGGAGGACTCAACAACTTGTGCCTTTTCCAATTACCTGCCCTATGGCTCATCTTTAATCGTTTCTTTCAGGTTTTAGGTGAAGTGATTCGTGACCTTGACGACACACTTCAGAACTGCTAAAATACCTCGTGTTGGAACTGAAGATGGCTGAAACAAGGAAAATCGTGCAACAGAATATGTCTCCCGTTTCTAAAGGGGAGTTTTTTGTATGAAAGCAAATACAATTTTATCAAGTAACCAAAATTAAACAGGAGGTTGTCATATGTGGCGTAAGATTGTATCGATGGTAGCAGTGCTGGCATTTGTTAGCGCTGCCGTAGCAGCTGTGCCAAACGCAGATGTGATCAAACCAGCCAAGAGTTATACCAAGCCTGCTAAAGTTGTTCCAGGACCAGTCGTCAAAAAGGTGAAAGTGGCGGAAAAGGAGCGCTCACCATTCTCGTTGGCCAGAGAAGGCAAGAAGTTGGCCGTGGGTAATCGCGTTCCAGGAGTGAAAAATCCAGACAGTTTGTATTACTATAACGCTGTTGATAACGATGCTATCGGTTTAAGCGGTGGAGGAACATATCAGGCAGCAATAAGGTTCACACCCGAAGAACTCGGCCCCTACACAAACAACGCAATAACGGAGGTGTATTTCTATCACCACGAAAGCACAACCCACTCCGGAAATGTGATTATCTATGGACCGGGGACTTCCACATCACCTGGCGAAATACTTGCCACGGTTCCTTATACGATCGACACAGCTGGCTGGGTGTCTGTTCCTCTTCCCAACCCTATCCTAATAGATGGCAATAGCGATATATGGATCGCAGTGGAAGTAACGCATGCTGCCAATGAGTATCCCATTTCAGTTGACCAGGGACCTGCTATTCCAGGTAAAGGCGATTGGGTGTATTCTGGCGCGATAGATACATTGTGGCATGAGCTCACCGAGTTTAACCTAAGCTACAACTGGAACATCGGTGTGATCGTTGAGTCTTACGATCCGGGTGACCCGCTGCCGCCATCCGATGTGACCGCATACTCCGATTACACCATGCCCACGGAGATAAATCTGAGCTGGGTTGACCCCACACACTATGTTAATGGCGACACACTGACCGATTTCCATATCGAGATATGGATGTCCAGTGAGACAAAAGACACGGTATTCCTTGACACCGTCCCCGCCGGAGTGCAGCAATACACAGCAACAGGCCTCACAGACGGCACGCTCTACACATTCTGCCTCAGAACCGTGGATGTTAACGACTCAACAAGCAGCTTCGCAAGCGCAAGCTGGTATGCTGGCGGTTCGCCGTATCCAGCTCCGCCTCACGATCTTGCAGCCACTGTGCTTGACGAATCCACTGTCGAGCTGACATGGATCAACCCGTCAACGCAAGCCGACGGGACACCGCTCGACGATCTGGCCGGCATCAACATCTATGTTGACGGTGAACTCGCAGAAACCTATGCGACTTCTGACACAGGCGCACTCATAACATACGATATAACCGTCACACCCGGTAGGCACACATTCTATGTCACAGCTGTCGATAACGAGTCCCCTCAGCACGAGTCGGATCCGTCAAATGAAGTGGAAGTCATCACAAATGTGCACGCAGGTGGGCCTGATGGCTACGGCTACACATTCATCGATTCCGACCATCCGAACGGCCCTGTATTCGAGTGGATAGACGCTTCGGTCGGCACACCTTACAATCTTGGCGACGACGATAATGTCCTTATACAGCTCCCGTTCCCGTTCCCGTTCTATGACCAGACGCTCACAGAAATCTACCTCGTTTCTAACGGGTTCTTAACCTCCAGCAACACAACAGATTTCGGCAACGACCCGCTGCCTGACAACAGTAAGAATAACATAATTGCACCGTTCTGGGATGACCTCAATCCAAGCAATGGAGGCACCATCTACACCTATTTTGATACCACAAACAATGTTTTCGTTGTCGAGTGGTATCAGGTTCCTCATTTCGGCTCAGGCGGGCCCTACACATTTGAGGTTATCTTCTACCCCAACGGCGACCTGAAGTTCCAGTATCTCAGCATGGTTGACAGGCTCGGTGAATCCACAATCGGTATTCAGGGCGGCGATGGCAGCAATGATTATTATCTACAATACACTTACGATGGAGATCCTCTGACAGTTCATGATTCTCTTGCTATCATGTGGACATATCCGAGCTATGAGCACGATGTTGGCATATTTGCCGTTCAGGAACCCGTAGCTGGCAACTACAACATCGGTGACGAAATTACGCCTCAGGTTACCGTCGTCAACAACGGCCAAAGCGCTGAATCCTTTGATGTGACAGCGGTGATATACTACGGTGACAGCCTCGTTTACACATCCACAACTGCTGTGAACAACCTGAATGCAGGCGAAACAGCTGATCTGACTTTTGCTGATCCGTTTACTGTGCCCGGTGAGGGAACATACAATTTCATAGTCTATACATCACTCCCCGGCGACGAATATCCCGGCAATGACACAGTAGAAGTTCAATTCTATGTCCTTGCTTACACCGAAGACTTTGAGGCCAACAACGGCTTCTACACACCTGATCCTGCCACAGGTGCATGGGAATGGGGCACTCCAACCTACGGACCTCCGACGGCACATTCAGGCACTAATCTCTGGGGCACTGTTCTTGGCGGAGACTACGAGAACAACGCCGACTGGAGGCTCTACTCGGTCGATTACATAGCCACATCGGATAACCCAACAATCACATTCTGGCAGTGGTATGACATTGAGAATGGATTCGATGGTGGTAATGTGGCGGTTTCAACTGATAACGGAGCCACATGGACTATCGTTGAGCCGGTGGGCGGATACGATGACAATTCCATCGTCGGACTTGGTGGCGAGCCTGGATTTACAGGCAACAGCGGCGATTGGGTGCAGGCCACTTTCAACCTCAATGGGATCACAGCCGGAACGATCTTCAAGATCCGTTTCCGCTTCGGCTCCGACGCTTCTGTAACACACGCCGGTTGGTATATAGACGATGTGGCAGGTGCAGGCATTATGCCTTACATCCTGGATCATGATGTGGGGGTCACAGGCGTAATATCTCCTGTGGGACGCGTTATGCCCGGAGTGCCTGTCGATGTATCCGCCACTGTCCGCAACTACGGTGCAAATGATGAGACATTCGATGTGACAGCAATTATCTACACCGAGAGCAAAGACACCGTGTTCAACCAGACCATAAACCTGAGCCTCGCAGCTGGGAACTTCGCTGATGTCAGCTTTGGATCATTCACACCTGATTCGAACATGGTTTATGACATCCTCGTATTCACATCGCTTACAGGCGACGAAAATGCCAGCAACGATACCGCATACGCACAGTTCCGCACAATCATAGGGTTCGGTGATGTTTTCTATGTCCTTGATGCTCAGGCTGCAACTGGGGACAACCACCTTCTCGGTGTTGAGTTCGACGGTAACTACTTCTACATAACCGGTGGTAATAGCGGCAATGATCCAAACAAAGTGTATGTGCTCGATCCCACAGGCACCCTCTTGTGCACCGTTGACCAGCCTGCTCATTCCACAGGTTGGGGCTGGAGAGACCTGGCATTTGACGGTGACACCCTATATGCAAGCGTTGACCCCAATGTGGATGCATTCAGCATAGATGTGGGCACCTGCCAGCTGACATACTACGGCTCATTTGCAGGACCGGAGAACCCGAACCGCGCACTCGCATACAGACCGTCAGACGGACACTTCTTCACGGCGAACTTCGGCTCGAACATCTACGAATTCGACAAGACCAATCCTTCCATCAACACATGGTCAAACACCTATGCCATCTACGGTGCTGCTTATAATCCGTTGACACAGACCGTATGGTTCTCCGCACAGGAGATGAACTCCTATGGCTACAACAATGTCATTTACGAGTTTGATCCGGCAACAGGCTCATACACTGGAAATATCATAGAGTTCCCGCTCCCGGAGGGATATACAGATGCAATGGCTGGCGGTTTGACCATCAGTGAATTCTACGGCACACTTGTTATGTTCGAGCTCTTGCAGGGTACCCCAGATGACTTTATCGTTGGCATCTACATGGGACTTCCGTCTGTCGAGGAAGAACCTGTGAAACCTGCAACTTACAGCCTCAACATCAAGCAGAACCCGATCTACAGGTCCGGCGTGCTGAGCTTCACGCTTCCTAAGGCTTCCGATGTCGAGATCACCCTCTACGACGCCACAGGCAGAATGGTCAGCAAACTCGCTTCCGGCAAATTCTCCGCTGGCTCTCACACGGTCACGCTCAACGCAAGCAAGCTCACCAACGGCGTTTACTTCGTCCACATGAAGGCCGACAACTTCAACACGGTCAAGAAGGTCACTGTGATCAGGTAATACCTGATTCAAACCTGCGAAATCTCGGAGGGGGCCTTTTGGCCCCCTCTTTTTTATGATTACCTCCGACTGCCCTTAAAATTTAAGTCACCACAAGACAACAATGAGGCAAAGGGGAAAATTGAAGAAATTATGGGCATTGCTCGAAGAAACTGATATAAAATTTGCCGTTAGATGGCTGTTCAAGCTGGTAAAAAGGGAGTTCATGATCGCCCTCAAGACTTCTCACCCTGCTCGACTGCTTTTCATAGGCTACATTCTGATTTCCCTCGTGGGAGCCGCTCTCCTGATGCTGCCGTTTACACGGATGAACGATGACCTGTCATTTCTGGATGCGCTCTTCACATCCGTATCGGCGCTATGCGTTACAGGGTTGATAGTCAAGGACACGGCCGGATTTTTTACATTCTGGGGGCAGCTTATCATACTTACCCTGATTTTTGTAGGCGGACTGGGTTACATGACACTGGGGTATTTCTTCCTGTCGCAGCTCCGCAGCAAGCTGACTGTCAAAAAACTGGTTCTGGAGACATTTCCCGGCGTTCAGGTGGGTAATCTTGGCCATTTCGTGATAAGGATAATCAAGGTTGCGCTTTTCCTGCAGATTTCAGGTGCAATACTCCTATTTATAGACTTCCTGTTCAGAGGGATACCGCCGATAAGGGCGCTCTGGCATGCCTCTTTCAACTCGGTATCTGCATACTGCAACGCCGGTTTTTCCACATTTGCCACAAGTCTTATGCAATTCAGAGGCGATTTTCTGGTAAACGGTGTTATCAGTGCTCTGATCGTAATAGGAGGCATCGGATTCGTCGTGATCGAGGAAACGATAAGTTACTGGGAAAACCGCCACGCGCTCCCACATCGGAAGCTCTCGCTCCATACGCGGGTCTCTTTGATGGCAACCGCACTTCTGCTCGCAGTCGGCGCATTGATGATCTACTTTCTTGAGAACTCCCATCTCTTTGCGAGTTACACGCTTTCTGAGAAGATCCTCGCTTCGATCTTCCAATCCGTCACACCGAGAACGGCAGGGTTTAACACCGTTCCGATAGACAGATTGACGCCGGGCAGTCACCTGCTGCTTCTGGTTTTGATGTTCATCGGCGGATCACCCACCGGCACGGCGGGCGGGGTCAAAAATACGACAACTGCCGCCCTGTTTTTCTGGCTCATAGCCTACAGCAAAGGCAGAAAAACCGTGTCTTACGGCGGATACAGGCTGCCAGATGAAACCTTGAAGCGTGCAATAGCTATATTTTTCTGGGGAAGCGCTTACATCGTGCTCGCAGCGATGGCACTCTTCGTGGCCGAGCGCGCAAATGCGTCCGATTTCATACCCTACCTCTTCGAGGTGGTATCCGCTTTCGGAACGGTGGGGCTATCTTTCGGCTCGCAACACTTCCAGAATGTTAGCCTTGCAGCCGACTTCACCAATGCTGGAAAATTTATCATTATCGTGACGATGCTTGTGGGGAAAGTGGGCATACTCGCCGCCCTGAGCAGTATCGTCAGACGGGAACGGGAATACTTCAGATACCCTGAGGGGAAATACATAGTGGGGTGATGATATGCCGCAATTCTGCGTTATCGGACTTGGAAAATTTGGCACTGCCGTTGCGCTCAACCTTGCCAGAAAGGGGTTCGATGTCCTGGTCATCGACAAAGACGAGGACAAGATACGGGAGATCGAGGACAGGGTCGCACAGGCGATCATTCTGGATGTATCGAACGAGAAAGCGCTTAGATCATTGAAGCTAAGCGATTTCGATTATGTCATCATAGCGATAACTCAGGACATTGAGGCCAGCATATTTACGGCGATGATCGTGAAAGAGGACGCAAGGGGCAAAACGACCATAATCGCAAAGGCAGCCACAGAAATCCACGCCAGCATACTCAGAAAACTTGGCGTCGATCGGGTGATCTTCCCCGAAAAGGAGTCAGCCAACAGGCTCGTTGAGAAGATCACATCGCCCAATATCTTCGACTACATCGAGCTATCGAGGGATTACTCGATAGCGGAAATCAAAGCGCCACGCAGTTTCGTCGGGAAAACCATCATAAGCCTCAACATCCGCGCAAAATACGGCGTTTACATCATCGCCATAAAGCGCAAAGAGGCAACTTATACCCCCGATGGCCAGCTTGAGGTAAACGAAAAAGTCATTATAATTCCACCACCTGACGAAGAGATACAGGAAACAGACACCCTCATAGTCATAGGCACAGCCGATGCCATTGAGAGATTCAAAGAGGTAGAATGATGAAAGGAGAAAACGGCAACGCAATCAGTTCCGAGATGGATAAAAAAGAAGCAATTGAGATGGCAAAATTTTACATCGTATCAGGGCAATACTCGCGGGCAAAGGAACTGCTCCATGACATCATCTCAAAGGATCCGGACAACACCGATGCCCTGTTCAATCTCGGAATACTTTACGAACTAACCAACGATCTTGATCGAGCCATCGATATGTTCAGGAATTTGCTCGAACTTGATCCGGAAAACCGCGAGGCAGAGCGACATCTGTCGAAATTGCTGGAGATGTGACATGGAAGACATAAGGGGAGAAATAGAGCGCATTCACGGCGTCAGGGAACGCATCCTGACCGAACTTTCAAAGGTTATAGTGGGGCAAAGCGATGTCATAGACGACCTCATAACCACCCTTTTTTCAGGCGGACACGCTCTGATAGTGGGCGTTCCGGGCCTGGCCAAAACCCTGCTCGTGAGGAGCCTCGCATCGATACTCGATCTGAAATTCTCAAGGATTCAGTTCACTCCTGACCTCATGCCATCCGACATAATCGGTTCGGACATCCTTCAGGAAAATCCGGAGACCGGCGAAAAGACATTCAGGTTCATACCCGGCCCTATCTTTGCGAACATCATCCTTGCCGATGAGATCAACAGGACGCCTCCAAAAACTCAGGCCGCATTGCTGGAAGCCATGCAGGAGCTCAAAGTCACATCGGGCGGAAAGGACTACTACCTTGAAAAGCCGTTCTTCGTGCTCGCGACTCAAAACCCGATAGAGCAGGAAGGCACTTATCCGCTGCCGGAAGCCCAGCTCGACAGGTTCATGTTCGAGATACACATCGATTATCCGAGTGAGCAGGAGGAGAAGCTGATCGTCACATCGACGACCGGCCCACAGGATGTCGAGCTTAAGCCCGTGGTCTCAGGTGAGGAGATCATACAAATTCAGCGGACGGTCAGGGAAGTGCCTCCACCTGAGCATGTTGTAGATTACGCCGTGCACCTCGTGCGCTCAACACGCCCATCATCCACGGAGGCACCCGATTTTGTCAAAAACTATGTGGAATGGGGCGCCGGACCGAGGGCGTCGCAATACCTCATTCTGGCCGCCAAAACGAGGGCACTTTTGGACGGAAGGCCAGCACCGACCACAAACGATGTGAAGTCAGTAGCAAAACAGGTGCTCAGACACCGCGTGATAGTCAACTTCGCCGCCGAAGCGGAAGGTATCACATCCGACGACATCATCGAAAGGCTGCTTGATACAATCAGTTAAGTTATAAACACGCCATGATTTTGCCGCGCGACATAGAGCTCCGTTTCCCACACATACACAGCGTGCATGCGTCTGCGGGCTCAGGCAAAACCTACCTGCTCTCTGCAAGATTCGTCCAGTTCCTGCTCTCGCCCCACATAAACGCCGAACTGCGAAACACGCTTGCAATAACATTCACCAACGAAGCCACCGCCCAGATGAAGAAGCGCATCATAAGCACTCTTAAAAAGATGGCGCTCACGCCGAATGACCCCGATGTGCAGCCCATAATCGAGATAATTTCGGTCAACAGAGAAAAACTGTTTAAGAGGGCACGCGACAGGGTATCCGAGATACTTAGAAACTACTCCGAGTTTCAGGTCAGGACGATCGACAGCTTCATCAACTCGATCGCAAAATCGACATCTTTCGAGCTTGGCCTGACATCCGAATTCGAGATCGAGACCGACCGCAACGCATACTACCAGCTCGCAATCGACAGGTTGATGGAAAAAGTCGCTATGGACGCAGCAGTGCGCTCCATTTTCATGGAGTTTTTACAGGGGAAATTGATAGAAAGTAATGGATGGGACATCGGCTC
Source organism: Caldifarciminota bacterium (assembly GCA_015489175.1). Taxonomy (GTDB): domain Bacteria; phylum Hydrothermota; class Hydrothermia; order B15-G9; family B15-G9; genus WGAI01. The sequence continues at coordinate 21,979 of WGAI01000036.1, forward strand.
CGAAATCCTCAAACACACCTCAAAGCTCCTCGATCAAGAGGCCGCGACAGGCAGAACCTACCATTTCACAGCAAGGGAAGTGCACGATGACCTGCTGAAAAGACTGAGGAGACTCGTCTCTGAATTCCTCGAACAGGTGGAGCCCTACAAGGATTGGTTCAATAAGAATGCGATCAAAGGGTTCCGAAATTTCGTTGAAGGAAACGCCAGCTTTCCTAAAAGCAGTTATTTCTATAAAAATTCACTCAGAGATTTGCTCAAAAAGGAGAGCGGCGAACTGTCCCAAAACATCTACGACCTGTATGATGAGATCAAGGAGACAGCGGAGACGACCGCTTTCGCTCATGCTGCATCGAGCTTTCACTACTACAACAAGTTTCTCCAGCTGTTGCGCGGCGAAGTGGAGGGTTTGAAGCGGAAGAACCGCATCATTTTCATGGACGACATTAACCTGACCGTCAGGAAGCTGTTGGCTGACATGGCGGTGCCTGAGGTGTTTTTCAAGCTCGGTGAACGCATAGCCCATTTCCTCATAGACGAATTTCAGGACACGAGCCTGCTTCAGTGGGACAACCTGAAGATGCTGATCGAGAATGCGTTATCGGAAGGCGGCTCTCTTTTCGTCGTCGGCGACCAGAAGCAGATGATCTATCGGTTCAGGGGCAGCGAAATCGGTATCATGGACAGGGTTATCGATCGTTCGACTTTCCCCAGCGTGGAGTCGGAAGCCTTAAGGATTTTCAGGACAAACTACAACTGGCGGAGCAGGGAAAACATCATCTTGTTCAACAACGAGGTATTTTCGCCGCAAAACCTTCGCAACTCGCTCGAAAAGTCCGGCCTTTACATCGAGGAGATAGTCTCAATCTATGAAGATGCCCGTCAGGACATCCCGCCATCGCTGAAAGAGACAAGAACTGGCGGCTTCGTGAATGTCATACCTCTGGAATTAAGTCAAAAGAACGATCACGAAAAGGACGACCATGAGGAGGAGCTCAAAAACGAGTTCATGAGGATAATCAGTGAGTTAACAGGGAGGCGTCCACTTTCCGACATTGTCGTGCTCGTCAGGAAGCATGAAGAGGGGGAGCGCGTCTCGGAATGGCTGCTTGAGGCCGGGATACCGGTAATCTCAGCGAGGTCGCTCGACATCAGGAACAACCGCATCATAAACAACCTCATAGGATTCCTGAAGTTTTTGAACATGCCGATCGACAATGTAAGCTTCTCGGCGGCCATCACAGGGCCAGCCTTCCTCGCTGCATCGAAACTTGATGCTGAGGAGGTCATAAAATGGCTTCATTCGGCCAAAGAGAGCGACCGGCCGTATTATCGGCGGTTCCGTGAGGATTACCCTGAGGTCTGGAGCGAGCTGATAGAGCCGTTTTTCAGGCTCGTGGGCTACCTGTCAACCTATGACCTGTTGCGCCAGACGATAGCTGCATGGCGTATCACCGAGAACTTCCCGTGGGCCAATGCTTTTCTCGCTCATCTACTCGAGACAGTGCACAGGCTGGAGGAGCAGGGACGCGGCGACCTATCAAGTCTCATAGAGCTCATCGATTCGGGCAGCGATGGCATTTTCTCCGTCCGTTTCCCTCATGAATTCGACGGCGTCAGAATTATGACGATGCATGCAGCCAAAGGCCTTGAATTCCCCGTCGTTATCATCCCGTTCGTGGGTTCACCAAACAACAAGAAGAAGAACGACCAGCGGCCGATTGAGTATCAGGACGGGGATAAACTTACGCTCCTCAGAATTTTAAAAAATCATTCAAAAGCCCAGAGACTTAAGGAGATATACGACAGGGAACAGACGCACAAGCTGATAGATGAGCTGAACCTGCTTTATGTGGCGTGCACACGCGCCGTAGATGAGCTCCACATAGTTGTCGGGTATGAAATGGAAAAAGACGGCAGCGTTAAGAGGAGTATAGCTCGCCTGTTTCTCGGAGAAACGCCTCACCCCATTCAAAAAGGCGCCCCGTTGCGGCGCGCGGTGTCGCCCGCCCGTGCGGTGGAGCACCTGAACATCAACACGCGCGGGATAGAGGCATGGCAAAACCGATTCGTCAGGCAAAAGATCTCCATGTCAGACATCAAACACGACCGCGTAAAAGCCATCAAGAGGGGGGATCTCGTTCACGGCGCACTTGCAAGGATAAAATGGTTACCCGACAGCGAGGATGAGATCAATTCGGCCATATCGAAAGCGCTGGAAACGGAAATCAAACTGCGGGGCTGGAAATCGTTCCTGACGGAAATAAAAGACATCGCCGAACAGGTCACCTATGCATTGCTCGATTCCGGCGCGATAAGATGGTTCAGGGACACAGGCGGTGATAATGCCGCAACGGAATACGAAGTCGTCGATCGGTGGGGCAAAACTTTTCGCCTCGACCGAATTGTTTTCAGAAAAAATCTTATCGAGATAGTCGAGTTCAAAACCGGCGAAGAATACACCGACGAGCACATAACGCAGGTCAGGCGATACGAGAATTTGATCAGGTCGATCTACCCACAAAAGAGGGTAAAAAGCTACCTGTTCTATATCGACGAATCCATTGTCAGAAAACTGCCTGAAAGTTTGATTTAAGGGGTCAAAATGAACTTGTTGTGTCAAATCAGGGTGTCTCCGAGCCTTGCTATGTGAACAAATAGCAACCCTAAGGTTAGGTTTAATGGTTGGGGCATTATCGGCATCTCATCCTTCCTTCAAGGCGAAATGCATCCATCCTCATGAACTTGAGCTTTCAGGATTGACATGCCTATCCCTTTTTGTTATCTATGTCACATGTATCCGTTTATGCTTAATGGTGTGATTGACAACGAAAACTGATACTTCAGGTTTTCCGATGTCGCTTGTAAATGGTGGCTTACGCAACAGATTTTTTGAAGCGTTTTTTTGTCTGAACAGGAAAATCATAACTTTTGCGTTATGGTTCTGTTCCACCTACCACCCTCTGCTGCCGTAAATGCGGTGGCAGAGGGTAAATTATTGGCAGATAATATTACAGGAGGTGCTGACCAATGAAGAAAAAGAACAGATTGAGCTATTTACATCTCGTTTTAATTGCGTATCTTGCTGCTTTGATCGCCTCTGGATGTGGCCCGCATACGGGCATGCCTCTGAGGCGTCAGTATCCCGATAGCCTCGCCGTCAATGAGGTGTATCGGATAATCCCGCGTATAGGCAAAAGTCGTGTTTTTGGCCATTTCACAGCTATAAAATACGGCGTAAGCGAGGACTTCGTGATAATCGCCGACACAAACACGATAAAGTTCTTCCCACTCGGCCCTATTGTTAACGCACCTATCCTTCTAAACGATGCCCTGTTTCCAGAGATCAAGCTGCTGCTCGTGGACACACCTAAGGTAATAGTGGATTCGGCGTTCAGCGGGGCATCTGACAAGGAGATCGAGATCTACGGAAAGGTGGATGTATTCAAATTTAAGGCGAATTTCAAGAAAGGACTGCCTCAAAAGGCCGTTGTATCGGACAATCTTGAAGTTGAATTCAGCTCATTCAAAGCTGCGGGCACCGACCGATTTTATCCTCAGCATGTCGTGATAAGATCTCGGAAGTTCGGTGTGATCGATGCCCGCATCGATTCCATAATCAAATCTCCTATCTCTTCAAAGTAGGCACGATTTTTGCGCCTTCAAGAGCTGGTGGGAGGTGAAATTCGCCCTCATCGTCAACAAGTTTCAATATCGATTTGGTCGGGCACTTGGCGATAACCTTTTCGGCCTCTCCATCAACCTGTTTGTGGTCGAGTATGATGGCGAGGTTGTTCTTCATCTCCATAGAGCCCTGTGGTGCATTTCGCACACAGAGACGGCAGGCGATACAGGCGTAATCGCAATACTTGCGTGCATTGGCGCCTCTGTCCTCGTTCTTGCAAAGGACAAATACCTTCTGAGATATGGGCACAAGTTCGATTATGTCTCTTGGACATGCCTCCACACATAGGCCGCAACCTGTGCATTTATCACGGTCAACGAGAGGTATCCCCTTATCCGTCATGTGAATGGCGTCGAACGGACACGCCAGCACGCAATCGCCAAATCCGAGGCAACCCCAGTAGCACTCCTTGTCGCCGCCGAGAGTGAAATGTGCGGCTCGACAGCTGTTTATGCCGTGGTATATCGCCCTGTCCAGTGCGGCCTCGTCTGTGCCCTGACACATTACCTGTGCGACTTTACGCTCACCGACCTCTACGCCTTCCACGCCGAGGACCTTAGCTATCTTTTCCACCACCTCAGCGCCACCGGGGGCACACTTATTGAACGGCACCCCTTCAAGGACGATAGCTTCGGCGTATGCGGCGCATCCGGGATACCCACACGCTCCGCAGTTGGCTCCCGGCAGGAGGGCTTCGATCTCCTTTATGCGTGGATCTTCCTCAACTGCAAGCTTTTTGTAGGCCAGCAGCAGGATGATGGCGAACAGAAGCCCGATGCCGCCCATCGTGAGAAGTGAGATTGTAATCACGCCCATCGTATCATCCTCCTCCAAGCATGCCTGAGAAGCCCATGAAAGCGAGAGCCAGTAAGCCTGCTATGATCAGCGTTATCCCTCCGCCCTTCAGTGGTTCAGGCACATCGGCAAACTCGATCTCCTCACGAATGCCTGCCATTATTGTAAGTGCAAGCGTGAAGCCGATACCGGCGCCAAACCCGAAGACCACATTTTCCAGCAGGTTGTAGTTCCTCATAGAGCCCAGAAGCGCCAGTCCCAACACGATGCAGTTCGTCGTGATCAGCGGCAGGAATATGCCGAGTGCTTTGTAAAGGGATGGAATAACCTTTTTGAGGAACATCTCGACAAACTGAACAAGGCTTGCTATCACAAGAATGAACGACACGGTCTCAAGGAACTCAAGGTTGTAGGGTATCAAAATGTATCGGTTTATCAGCCATGTGACGAATGCGGTCATCGTCATCACGAATGTCGCGGCAAATCCCATCCCGATGGCTGAGCTTGCTTTGCCGGAAACGCCCAAAAACGGGCAGATGCCAAGAAAATAACTGAAAACGAAGTTGTTTACGAGGATGGTTGCGATCAAAATCAGCCAGATGTTGTTCATCTCATCCCTCCTCAGCTTTTGGATGTCTTAGCCTGAATCCAGCGCATTGTGCCCACCATCACGCCAAGTGTGATGAATGCGCCCGGCGGCAGGAGCATCACGACAAATGGATGGAACCATGCGCCTAAGACTCTGTGGCCGAAAATCGTCCCAAATCCCAGAAGCTCTCTTGTGATGCCCAGCAGTATGATTACCCACGAGTAGCCGATCGACATGCCAAGTGCGTCTGCAAGTGCATAGTGGACGGGATTTTTCGATGCAAAGGCTTCCTGACGCGCGAGGATGATGCAGTTCACCACTATCAACGGGACAAACGGCCCAAGGTTTTTCGATATTTCGGGGAAGTAGGCCTTCAAAAACAGGTCGGCTATGGTGACGAATGTCGCAATTACAACGATGAACGAGGGTATCCTGACCTGATCAGGTATGAGTTTTCTGATGATCGAGATTATCAGCGATGAAAACACGAGGACGAATGTGACTGCAGCAGCCATGAAGACGCTGTTTATGGCTGTATTGCTAACTGCCAACACGGAACACAGGCCCAGAAGCCCGACCAACACCGGGTTTTCCTTGACCAATCCGTTAACAAAAGCCTTTTTCATTTTCTCCCTCCATCAACTTTGAATCTCGGACAGGGCTTTTTCTGCCCTGATTTTGGCCATGTTGACAATCGTGATGACGGCTTCCGATGTCTCCGTTGCCCCTGAGATGGCGTCGATTCCGCTCGGGTTCTCATCTGATTTCAATGCGAGAGGGGGCGTTCGACCGTTGAACTGCGACCAGAAAGTCGAATCCCTGCCGTTTCCAAACGCTTCTCCTTCTGCCATATCAAGAATTTTTATGCCGATTATCCTGAAATCGCCTGCGTCCATCGCAACAAGAAGCTTGATCCTGTCCATAAATCCCGTGCCTCTCACGATGACACCGATGATACTGTCACCTGCCCCCCTGCAAGCCAGAAACGCATCGAGGCTGTCAGGCATTGGAATTGTCCTGCATCTCCTGATCGGCCTTACGAACTCAGACATGTATTTCAGGCAGGTAGTATCGGGCTCTTCGGATTTTTGCTCAGCCAACGAGATGGACTTTTCCTCCTTTACCCTTTTCCGCTTCTCTATCTTCCGATGTGTCCGAGCGGCTGAGATGGCAACCTTTTTCTGGCCTCCATTCTGCCTTTGAGCCACCTGACTGTGAGAATTTGGTGGACTGTAAGACGCACGCGGCAGAGATGATATCAATTTCGATTGTGCGGTGTTTACGATTCTGACCACCGACCTCGATGATATGGTTGCGCCGGTTATGGCCTGAATTTCATGCTCGTTTACAGGCTTCTTGCCTTTCACCACCTCTATCGGCGGGACTCGCCCCACAAACTGCTTCTTGAACCATTCCTCCGTGATCCTGTTTCCAAGGCCGGGCGTCTCAATGTTTTCTATGACTTCGAGCCCTGTCAATTGCATCATGGTGGTGTCAAAACCGACCATCAGCTTTATCGGTCCCTGAAATCCAGAGCCTTCGATCAAAACGCCGTAGCCCGTGATGTTCCCGCTCGAATCTTTTGCCGTGAAGATGGTCGTGTATCGATCAACCTGTTTCGTCTCGTAAGATGCCACATTCGGGACGACTTTTTTGAGCGCTCTTTCTTTGGCGAGTTCAAGGTTCCTCTCTATCTCTGGACTGGTCTCCTCGTAGGCGAGTCCGAGCACCAGCCCGGAGATGAGCGCTATAACCGTCAACACAAGAACCATCTTAATCTCAATCCTCATCTCATCCCTCCGATAAACCTGCCTGTTCCAAACCTTCTCGGAACGAAAATTCTGTCGATCCACGGCCTGATGGCGTTTGCTATCAAGATTGAGAACATCACGCCTTCCGGATAACCGCCCCAGATGCGTATGACTATCACCAGAATGCCGGCGATAATTCCATAAACTACTCTGCCTTTGCGAGTCAGAGGCGAAGCCACCATATCGGTGATCATGTAAAATCCGCCCAGAAGCAGGCCTCCAGCGAGGAGATGAAACAGCGGATCGGGGTATTTCTGCGGGTTTATCAGCCACAATATCCCGCCCAGCACGAATACGGTGCCGATGTAGGAGAATGAGAGCGCCCAATCGATTATTTTCTTGTAAATCAGGAAAAATCCGCCTATGAGTATGGCAAAAGCGGATGTCTCACCGAGTGATCCGCCTGTGTTGCCCCAGAACAGCTTTGCATAAGGAGTTATCTGATGGCTGAATTTGGCAAGTGCGAGTGGCGTCGCAGTGGTTATGGCATCAGGAGGATATGTCCAGTAAAACGGTTTGACCCATGTGGTCAGCGCCACGGGGAATGCAGCCATCAGGAATGCACGGCCGAGGAGCGCGGGGTTGAAAATGTTCTGGCCAAGTCCGCCGAAAACCTGCTTTCCGAATATTATCCCGAATGCCGCTCCCACAGCGCCCATCCACAGCGGGAGTCGAGGGGGCAGGACGAGCGCAAGGATGATGCCTGTGATGACTGCACTGCCGTCAAATGCGGCAGATGTGTCCTTCTTCCTCGCCTTGAGGAACAGCCATTCAGAACCGACGGCCGTTATCGTGCACACCACAATCAGGGCGAGGGAATAGAGACCGAAAAAGTAAACTGCGGCGATTATAGGCGGCAGCAGGGACAGAACCACCATCCACATTATCTTACGCGTGTCCTGCTGCATCTTTATGTGTGGGGCGGGAGTCAGTATGAGAAGTTTTCTATCGTCTTTTTTAGGCATGGGATGACCTCCCTTTCATCTTTGCCTCCTCAGCCGTAGCTCGGCTTTGCCATACTTGAAATACTGGACAAGCGGTATGTTCGACGGGCAAACATAGGAGCATGAACCACATTCTATGCAGTCGAAAAGCCCAATTTTACGGGCATCGTCAAACCTTCCAGCTTTTATGAGCTTTGCCATTGTCGTGGGCATCAAAAACATAGGGCACACATCCAGACATCTGCCGCACCTTATGCAGGGGCCCTCCTGGGTCAGGATGACATTTTTCGCACTGAACACGACGATTCCGGATGTGCCTTTAATCACAGGGACATCGAGCGAATACTGGGCAATTCCCATCATGGGGCCTCCGTTTATGACCTTGGCGGGATCCTCCTTAAATCCGCCACTCTCCTCGATCAGAAACCTGAACGGGGTGCCTATCCTCACCATGTAGTTGCCCGGGCCTGCCACTGCATCGCCTGTCAGCGTGGTAACGCGCTCGATGAGCGGCCTGCCGAACCGAACAGCCTGATAGATTGCGCGAGCCGTCCCGACATTCTGAACCACCACGCCCACATCCATGGGTAGCCCGCCTGAAGGAACCTCCCTCCCGATTATCGCTTTTATGAGATGTTTTTCCGAACCCTGAGGATACTTGGTCGGCAGCTCAACAACCTCGAATTGAGGGAATTTCTTGAACGCTCGGCGTATCTCCTTGATGGCTTCAGGCTTGTTGTCCTCTATCCCAACAAACCCGCGCCTGGCGTTTACAGCCCTCAGCACGAGATAACTACCGTCGGCTATCTCCTCGGCGTATTCCCTCATAAGCCTGTCATCAGCCGTGAGATATGGCTCGCACTCTGCACCGTTGATGATCACAAACTCGATAGGCTTGTCCGCAGGAGGGGATAGCTTCACATGAGTCGGAAAAGCCGCACCTCCCATTCCAACGATGCCAGCTTCCCTGACTATCTCAACTACTTCCGACGGGGCGGTGTTCAGGTAGTCCCCCCTCTCTCTCAGCTCAACCCATGAATCTTCACCGTCAACCTCTATCATCACGGCTGGTGTGCTTCTGCCTGCCACAGGATGTGGATGATCGAGGATGTTTTTCACCTTTCCTGAAGTTGGGGCATGTATGTTGGCTGAGATAAACCCGTTGATCTCGCCAATTTTCTGACCGGCCAAAACCTTATCCCCTCGCTTCACGAGAGGGGTAGCCGGCGCACCAGCATGTTGTTGCAACGGAACATAAAGGACTTCAGGGATTCCCGCTTTGCGAATAGGTTTATCGGCGGTGAGTTTCATGTAAGGGGGATGCACACCGCCTTTAAACCCTCTTAGGATTGCCATTCCCTTGCTCCTTTTTGTGTATTTATGCAAACCTTTAGAAAAGGACATATAGTGATGGAGTGATATGTTAAAGCCATGAGTTGCATAAAGCAATTGGATTTCAATTCCGGCGTGCACTCGACGGACGGAGTTGAGGAGTTGTAGCTCGATCGGAACTTTTCTTCCCAGAGTTGAGGTTTATCGCTTATGTTGACACAGTTCATGGTATCTATTATCATACACAGCCGAAATTTGGTGGGGCCGTAGTTCAGCCTGGTTAGAACGCCGGCCTGTCACGCCGGAGGTCGCGAGTTCAAATCTCGTCGGCCCCGCCATTTTTATATGCGAGCCTGCCATACTACCCGCCATTTGCTCATGTCGTTCGGATCTTTCACTTTCAGGATGATTATCCCGCTTATGTTGTTAGACCATCTCTCGCGATATTTTATCATGACGATGTCCCTTTTCAGGAAGGAGACATCTCTGGCGTCCTTACAGATCCATCCTTTGGGCGAGTCGAATGCCACCAACCTGCTGAGTTCTCTGCCATTGTCATCGAGAATCGTCTGAAGTGCCTGCTTCTGAAAATCGCTGAGCCTTGGTTTCCAGTAATCGAGCTGCGAGTGGAGCTCCGCTACCGTGTCGGACAGCCTGTCAAGAGTTTTTACCAGCTCGCTTATCCTCACATTCACGGATTCCACCTGCGTCCGATAGAATTTAAAGCTGTCAACGCATGTGGCGTATCTTCCTTTTAACTTAGAGTATTCTGCTTGAAGTGCGCTTAAGTTGCTGCGTAGTATGTCGTTTTCCTCCTGAAGGTGTTTAATTATCTTCCTGTCCCTGCTGCATGATGTCGATAAGACCATCAGAGACACAGCCGCCAAAATCAAAATCCTTTTCATGAATACACCCCCCTTTCAATCCATTCTCGTTGTGATTGGAAATCTTAAAGGCTTGGGTTGAGACAGTAAAATTCAGCATCCACATGCAAGCTTTTAGAAATCAATCCTATCAGTCAGTTACGAGCCATCTCTTTCCTTGACAGTCCCATCTCAGACTGGTATTTTAGGAAATCCCTGAGAGAGATAAGGAGCTGGGACTATGAAAAAGAGGAAAGAGCACTGGAGCAGTGGAATCCGAAAAAGGCTGGTGGAAGCTATGAACAGGGAGAAGGAATATCGGGAAAAACTGCTCAGGCTTGCAGCAGAATTTGATAACTATAAGAAAATCGTCGAGAAGGAGAAGGCGTCGATAAAAGATGCTGCCGTCGAAAAACTTGTTTATGATCTCGCCCCGATTTTGAACAATTTTAAGCTGGCACTGAATGCCATAAATGATGCCAGCGACGAAAAGAATTTTGAGTCCCTGACGAAAGGTGTGCAAATGATTTACACGCAGCTTGTTTCAGTCCTTGAGGGGCATGGCATAAAGTTGATTGAGGCCGAAGGTGAAGATTTTGACCCGCGGTTCCACGAGGCGATAGAGGTGATCGAGACAGATGAAGTGGAACCCGGAAAAGTTGTTAAGCAATACGAGCCCGGCTATCTTTTCAAAAAAAAGTTGATAAAACCTGCAAGGGTAGCCGTCGCAAAACCAAAACAGGAAAAGGAGGATGGGAAAAATGGCAAAGAAAGTGATCGGGATTGATCTTGGCACAACTAACTCCGTTGTCGCAGCTGTTATAAATGGAGAGCCCGTCGTTATCCCCAATCTTGAAGGCGAGAGAGTTACTCCGTCGGTCGTGGCATTCAAAGGGAATGAAGTCCTTGTGGGGTCGATAGCCAAAAGGCAGGCCATCACAAATGCGGAAAATACGATTTACTCCATCAAAAGGTTCATGGGACGGCGCTATGATGAGGTCATCGAGGAGATCAAGAGGGTTCCTTACAAAGTCGTTCGTGGCAAGAATGACAGGGTTGAGGTTTACATCCCCGAACTTGGCCAGAACCTGACACCTGAGGAAATATCTGCAAAAATCTTAGCATACCTTAAAAGGGCAGCTGAGGAATTCCTTGGTGAGGAGGTCACCGATGCGGTCATAACGGTGCCTGCATACTTCAACGATGCTCAGCGTCAGGCGACAAAGGATGCTGGAAAGATCGCCGGCCTGAATGTGCTCCGTGTTTTTAACGAGCCGACGGCTTCATCCCTCGCCTATGGACTGGATAAAAAGGAAAGGAACCTGAAGGTTGCAGTTTACGATCTTGGCGGCGGCACATTTGACATTTCCATCCTCGAGATCGGGAGCGGTGTCTTTGAAGTGATCGCCACGAACGGCGACACACATCTCGGTGGTGACGACATCGACGAAAGGATCGTGCAATGGCTCATCGATGAGTTCAAGCAGGAGACCGGAATTGACCTGAGTCAGGACAGACAGGCTTTGCAGCGCTTGAAGGAGGCGGCGGAGAAGGCCAAGAAAGAGTTGTCATCCAAGATGGAGACGCTCATCTCGCTGCCTTTCATTGCGATGGATTCGTCCGGACCGAAACACCTCGAAAAGACGCTCACGAGATCTCGTCTTGAAGCTATGGCACGGGACCTAATCGAGAGAACCATCACAATCTGCCGTAGGGCTCTTGAGGACGCAAAACTTTCCCCGATGGATGTCGATGAGGTCATTCTTGTGGGCGGCCAGACGAGGATGCCGCTTGTCCAGCAGATGGTTGAGGAATTCTTCGGTCGTAAGCCTCACAAGGGCATAAATCCCGACGAAGTAGTGGCCATTGGCGCAGCGATACAGGGCGGAGTGCTCTCAGGAGAGGTCAAAGATATCCTCCTTCTCGATGTCACACCGCTGTCCCTCGGAGTTGAGACCCTTGGAGGCGTGTTTGATGTCGTGATCCCACGCAACACCACGATACCAACAAGAAAATCCAAGATTTACACGACAGCCGAAGATAATCAGACGGCCGTCTCAATAAAGGTTTATCAGGGCGAGCGTCCGATCGCCAGAGAGAACAGGCTGCTCGGTGAGTTCGAGCTTACCGGCATACCGCCAGCACCTCGCGGCATACCACAGATAGAGGTGACATTCGACATCGATGCGGATGGGATTTTGCATGTCACGGCAAAAGATAAAGCGACGGGCAAGGAGTCTCAAATTAAAATACATGCGAGGACAGGACTTACTGACGAGGAAATCGAGAAGATGGTGAAGGAGGCAGAGGCTCATGCCGAAGAGGATCGCAGACGCAAGGAGCTAATAGATCTGAGAAACCAGGCTGATGGATACATCTACACCGTCGAGAAGGGACTGCGCGATTTCGCAGACAAGATACCTGCCGACAGGCGCCAGAGGATCGAGGATGCCATAAAGAACCTCAAAGATGTGCTTCACGGTGAGGATGCCAATGAGATCAGAAACAGATTTGAAGAGCTCCAGAGGGTGTGGAACGAGGTCATGACAGAGCTTTACGCTCAGCATGGTGGGCCTCAGGGACCTCAAGGGCCTCAGGGTGGCCCACAAGAGGGGCCGACTGGTCCGGGGCCTCAGATGTAAGTCTTTCGTCCACCACCTCACAGAAAAAGATGGGCGGGGCCTTCGGCCCCGCCCAATTTAGTTTCACTCCTATCCGAGCCTTACTTCAGAAGCACCAGTTTTCTGGTGAGCGTCCGAGACCCTGTCTTCAGCATGTAGATGTAAAGTCCAGCAGGCAACCTGTTGCCGTTCCTGTCGGAGCCATCCCACCTTACCGTGTAGTAACCTGCTTTGTATGTGCCTTTTGCGAGGGTCGTTATGTGCCTTCCTGTGATGTCGTAGATGTCGAGTGAAATGTCCATCCTCGATGGCAATGCAAACCTGATGTTTGTGGAGTTGAAAGCCGGGTTGGGGCTGGCAGGCGCAAGCTCAAGCCTTATCGGCCTGTTCAGGTCGCCGTTCTCGAAGATGGCGGTCAGAGAGGTCGTGAAGTGCAGGGTGAAGCTGTCGGCTATCGGGAATCCGTGAGGATCTATCGTGCCATCATAGAAGTATTGCAGGCCGATTGAGCCGTTTTCGTTCTCGATGCCAACTGTGTAATCGGTCTGGGCAGGTTCGGTCTTGTATTGAATTACTATCGAGCCGTCTCCTGTCGGCGTGGTGTAATAGGCTGGATCGAATAGGAGGATCTCGAATGTCTCCCTGTCACCGCTTGATCCGAAATGAGGCACGCCGTTCCACTCGACAACGAAGACATGTTTGAGTGAGTCATAGCCATAGGCTATGCTTCCCCCACTCCTCGGATTAAGGTCGTCCCAGTAACCAGCAATCATGTTGTTCGGTGCGGATGAATTTGGAATTCCCCTGTTTGAATATGAGGTTGAAGATGTCTGTCCCATAGCTATCCATCCGTTTGAGCAAACGGAGATTATCGTGTAGGACTGGCCGTAGAAGGTGAAAGTAAACGGCAGAGTGAGCTGAACGGTCTCGTCATCGCCCAGATTGAGCCTCGTGCCTGAGCCACCGCTCTGTGGATCGACTTCGATCCAGTAGAACTCAAAGCCACCCTGATCATAGACATCAAATGCGTAATAGCCGTAAGAATCGGGGCCTGACGGGATAAGCCTTTCATCTCCAATAACAAATGAGTAAAGCAGTTCCTGCTCAAATCCCATGTCGTCATACACATAGATCGTTGCAGTGACCTGAGTGCCGGTAGGCGTCGAGCTGGCAACCTGTATCACGAATGGTGTAGGTGCTTCCTGAGTTGAATCCGGGCCGATGGGATCCATCGTCGTCATGGAATCAACAACAGTGATGTATTGGCTCTCGATCCTGAAAATCGCCGTGATGCTGGAAGTGCTTTGTCCGCCGATATTTGTGAGGGCTGGCGTGAGCTCGACCGTCTCGCCCGGTTCTATCAACCCGTTGCCGTTACCAAGCGTATCCACCACAGTCATGTCATCAAGCGTAAGCTGTGCGGGCGGTTCTGGAGGCGTCACTATAACATCGTCGATATACCATCCTTCCCTGTTGACGCTCCCGTCGGAATGGAAATGGAACCTCACGAAAGCAACATCACCCGGGTTGGCGTCTTCAATCTGATATGCCGCCCTGACCCAGCCATTTGACGAGCCTGTGAACTGTGCGAGTTGGCTCCATGTGTTTCCGCTATCAGTGGAGACCTCGACTGTGCAGTAGTCGTAACCTGTCTCCGTGCTGTAATATGTCCAGAACGAAAGTTCAGGGTTCTCTCCAAGTATGATCATCGGGGATACGAGGTATGCGTCCGCGCCATCTGGATAGTTTCCATTGTCGGTGCCGAAGAAGTAGGAATACATGCCAGAATGTGCTCTCCTGCTCGAAAGATGCCAGACATCGTTGGACCCGGAATGCGTCCAGAGCTCTGCTGTGCTGTCTTCAAATGCCTCCATTATGCCCACCTGACCAATCACAAGGCTCATCGAATCGTGATATGTGAAATCACCAGCTCCGATCAGTTCTATGTTGATTGTGGGGAACGCTGGAGCGGGCGCCGAGCTGTCAACTTCTATCACAACCGGGCTGACGGATGTGGCAACGCCCATCGAGTCCACATAGCCGATATATGTCTGGTTCTCAAGGATATGGAGATAAGGGACATCCGTTGAGATTGTAGCCTGAACGCTGTCCAGAGGCTCATGGCCTGCGTTCCTGACCCCTATCATGATCTCCAGCGTCTCGCCCGGCTCACCCACATGGTTTCCGTTGCCGTTCAGGGTATCGAATACCCACACATTGGAGAAGTGCAGTTCCGGAGCGTAAACCCTTGCAGAAAAACGGGATGTCCATGTCGAATCGTTAGCATCTGTAAAACTCACATTGAAGAGTATCGAGTGCATGTCAGGTGCATTGTGGGCGACCGTGAATGCAAAGGGCTGGTCTCCGTAAAGTGAGTCGTCAGGAGCTATGTCACCGTAGCTCGATGTGTTCTGTGTTATCGTAACAAAACTGTCCTCAGTCGTCAAAGTGGCTGTGACAGAGTATGCCGTATCGTTGCCGAAGTTGCGGGCAAGGATATTGATATGAACCAGCTCATCAGGATTGATGACCCCGTTTCCATTGCCGCTGGTGGTGTCGTCGAGCACGAAGCCCCTGTAACCCACATAAGCGCCCTCGGATATCGGCTGGATTGAGCCTGTGAACGGCAGGCGGTTGTAACCGGTTACCGTTATCGTGATTGGTTCTGCTGAATCCGTGAAGATGTCCAGCATGACGACACCGTTTTCGTCGGTGATGCCTCTTGCAAGCACGACTGTGTCACACTGAGTGAGGCCAACAAGTGCGCCGCTCATGGGCTGCCCGTTCTGATCCATAACCGTTATGGAGACCGAGCTTGGCCCTATGTTTACGCTCAACGGATAGTTGACCATGAACGAATCCGGGATTGCAGTTCTCACGCGCATAGCAGGGTCGCCGATAAGCGTGAACTCCTCGAACTCAACGAGGGTCTTCTCGTGATCGGGCGTCCACGGATACGGGTTTGTGCCGCCCGGAAGGTAATATTTGTCATACATCCAGAGTTTTGCGTAGTTTATGACACCTCCGATGTATGGCAACGGAGTTTCATACTGGTTAGTCGTTGTGTCGTTAGGATAGTTCGGATCAAACCCGGGGAACAGGGCATCAATGAGGCCTCTGTCTATCTCATCGTTGTAGCCGGAATAGGACACCCTTGATAGGCCGAGAGCAGCCACTGCACCGGCGTTAGGCGTCCTCACGAATTCCTCGGCAATGCATTCGTATGAGCCCGAATTCTCGTCCGTCTCACCGTCGAACCAACCTGTGCGGCAGTTCAAGCTGAACACGACAGGCGTGTAATCGCCGTTCGTGAGCTGACTCATGTGTTGAGTCGTCAGTCGAGGATGTGCCCATCCATCAAAACTGCCACCGGCATTGCGAGAATCTCCATGATCCCTGTGATTCACAAGCCAGACGCCGTTGTTTATAGCGTTTAGCACTCCGTCAGTGCTGCCCGGCGGATTCCCGCCTTCATATTGCCTGTCGATGTTGTATCCGAACGGATTGAGATAGTCGTAAATCGCTTCGCTCGTGTAAACGAAGTAACGACCACTTTCATCGTAAGCGGCCAACAACATGGAGTTAAGCCAATCATAAGGTGTTGCAGGATCTTCCTCGTATTTTATGATCTTGTGAACCACGATTCCGAGCTGCTGTGCGTCATCCACAGAGATACGACCGTTGAAGACATCGATCATCGGAATACTATCCTGTCCAATTATGTCCATTTCCCCGTAATACACATCTGCGGCTGTGTGGATGTTCTCGTAAGGATGGACATGCTTGTAGAATGTCGGAACCATGTCCGCATCGCCCACGATCAAGACGAAAGAGGGCGGTATTTCCCAGTTGTTGTAAGCTGTTCTGATATATTCTCTTATGTCATCGGCAGTAGATGATCCTATCTGTGAGAGAGTTACAACCTTTGTTATCATGCCCTGACGGATGTGGTGGAGTGCCAGCGGTATGATGGAATCATAAAGGTCGTCCGGCACGATGATGAGAAGGTCAGCTGCGTTTTCGGGCATATAGACATTTTCCACACTTATGCCCGTGTTCAGGCCTCTGAGCGAGCGGTTCAGGGGAACGCCGTCGGCCATAAGCTCATAGTTTGCAAGGAAATCGGCGAAGAACGGCTCGAAAAACGGGCTCCTGAGACGCGGGTCGTAAAGCTGACCGCCTCCGGACATATTTACATGCACCATAGCACGCCTGACGACGATAAGTTCTTTTCTGAGAGGGTTGTAACGGAAAGGCATTATCAACACATTTCTGATTTCCACGCCACGGATTATCTGACTGCCGGATACCTTTGCGAATGCCTGCGGATATTCGGTGTCCTGATTGTAGAATTTTTCGTTTACAACGAACCCGCTTTTAGGGGCGTCTGGATCGTCAACCTGCTGTGGCTGAGCTGGGAAAAGCATGAAGTCATGAAGTGTATCGGCCTCGATAACCGTCCAATCAACAGTCACATCTGCACCGTGAGGCACCGCAAACCATCTGCCTATCGATGGGACCTCGGGATACCCTACCTTTGCGCTATGGCCACCGCCGGGGAGGAATATTCTCCGGTAGTTTACGCCTTCGATCTCAACCGATTGCGCATAGAAACCGTCTATGGACACATCAAATGTGATGTCCGAGTATGTAAACGATGGCGTAACCTCCACGGCCTGTGACGGATCATCGCTACCGCCAAGGTTTACCCATTGCACATCTCCATAGTGTATGCCGGATGCACTGAGGCCTATTGCAGCTATCAAGCTGAGAGCCAGTATCCTTAATTTTACCATACTACCTCCTTATTGATGGAATTTGGATTTTCGTCTAACTCAAGGGATGAAAATTTGCGGGATAATGCAAAACTGTGAGTGGGCAAAATAAAACATCTAACCCCCACACATCTATTTTTATGACCTATATCACCATGGAAAAGGCACTTCAAAACGTCACCCACTCGTTGGCGGTATGTCGATTATAAGGGTAACGGGACCGTCATTCACCAGCTCGACCTCCATGACGGCCTGAAATACACCAGTCTCAACCCTGAGGCCATACTCCCTCAGGAATTGAAGGAACTTATCAAATTTTTCCTTTGCGATTTCGGGTGATTCAGCACGATCGAAACTCGGGCGTCTCCCTTTCTGGGTGCGGCCTGCGACCGTGAAGTTGGACACCGCAAGCACTTCCAATCCAAGCTCAAGCGCAGACAGGTTGAGTTTCCCGTTCCCATCCTCGAAGATCCTCATATTCACGCACTTATCTGCGGCTTTTTTGAGCTGGGCATCGGTATCGCCCTTCTCGACAGCAGCCAGAAGAAGAATGCCTCGCCCTATTCGGCCAACAACCTTACCATCAACTCGCACTTCAGCCCGTTTCACACGCTGAAGCACTATTTTCATATTTCAAAGTCCTTCTCTTTCAAGCCGATGTTGGTTTTAATGTCCTTGTATTTCACCCAGTGAACCACCTGACCGCTTGCATCCCGCTCCTCAAGATAGACAGGGAAGTGCGTTTCCTTGCTGAAGTATATCCTTGCGTCTAATCCGTTATATTTGACCGATATGCCGACGGCTGCCTGCCCGTCGATTGTGGTGTCACCCAAAACCTCGAGGTCTTTCCCGTTTTTGATTTGCACGAGCATGTGACCAAAATCGGATTCCGTTATCTTAATGCCGCGAAGAGACTTCACCAGAGGGTTATCGGGCGATAGTTTGATGCGGATTTTGCCTGCGAGACCGGGTTTTCTGGCATAGACCTTGCCATTGAGCGGGTTGTATGCAGCCTTTCCGCCCTTGTCCGCACCGTCGATGATTATCATCTTGATCCACTTAGGCCTCATAAACGCAAAATCATAAACCCTGTAACGCTCCTTTTTACCCTTCTTTTCGTAAACCTCCATCGTGCAGGTGTAATCTTTCACATTGTGCCACACCGCTTTAAACTCCTCAACGGGGTTGGCGGCTGTCAGAGAAATGAGCATTAAAGTTGCAAGCATGGTTCACCTCCAGTTTGCGGTGAATTTTAACCCATCGCTCATTCTTTTGCATTTCTTCGTCATCGAGAGTTCCAGATTACCATCAAAATCCAGCTTTCCCAACAGGAACCCATTGGCATGTATTAGGATCTGGTAACGCTTTTCAACGGTTAGATCGCAATTCCCTTATGCTCAAAGTCTTAACAGACTACACTGAATGGCATAATACGGATCGAGGATCTGTTACCTCACGCCATTTGATAACGAGTTCTGGATGGGATTACACTAAAAACCGTTCGGGTCCCGGTTAAAGTCTGAGTGTTTTCAACATAACAGGAGGTTGATGAAATGTTGCTCAACGCCACAATTTTGATGGCAATCCTATCATTCAATTTCTCTGACAGCCTGACATTTGTCGGGGCCAGGTTGCATAGCCTTGTAACTTTGCCGAACGAGTATGTGATCCAGAAGGTGGAAGGCAATACGCTGAAAACATGGGCGTTCGGTGTATCCGCCGATATCCAGTTCCCATACAAGCAAACTTACATCAATGGGGATTCAACAGACAACACAATGACCTTAACCACCAGCTCGTACGAGGCTGAAAGCTGGGTTTCCTATACGAGGTATCACATTAGACCCATAAAAGATTGGATTTATGGCTTAAAACTTAATTTTTTAAGCGGCATCACTCCATACACAGGATTGGAATTCTCGAAATCGCGTGTCTCCCGTAAGGTTAACTCAGAAAATGCTCTTGCAGGTGCGGGTTATACGACAACAATAACAACAATAAGGACGAATATACACGGTTACGTTGGTGTAGGGTTAAATGCCGGATTGCAATTATCAAAGAAAGTGCAGGGCAGAATGATATCTCTCCAGTTTATCACCACATTGGCAAATTTCAGAATCGGCGCACATCATTATGAAGAAAAAAGGATATACACAGAAGGGGACATGAGAAGTGTGAATGTCAATAAAATCCCTGTAAAACCTTACATTACATTAAGAAAATATGGCGGCCCGATGATGGGAGTGTTCTCCATCTACCTGATGGTTCAACTTTGATGTAGATCTAAGGGGCATAGTGGTGTTGGGCATCCGGGGCCCGAACACCAACAACAGCTCCCATGCATAGTTCGTCCACTGTCAGGCATCTTCCCGTTAAGGTGACTGCGTTAACCGATTTCAGCGGCAGGATGTGCCACATAGGCCAACCTGCCATCAACAAATTGGATCCATGCCATTTCGATCAGCTTGCAAAAGGGGTTGCTCTGTGATAACATAACTCACTGATTTTCCAAGGGAAACTGAAGCAAGAACAAACTTCAACCAAGGGAGGTAATGAAACATGAAGAAGCTGCTTGCCTTAGGGATAGTAGCAGTGATAGTGGCGGCATGTGCTCCTACAACTCAGACACAACAAAAGCAGGTCAAAAGGACTTTCAGTCCTGACACCGCAAAGATCTGGTATTCGGTGGGGAAGGATTACATGCAGAAAGAGCGTTATGACGACGCTATAAGGAACTTCAAGCTGTCGCTCGAATACGACTCCACATTCGTGCTTTCCTATCTCGACATGGGTAGAGCATATATCGAGAAAGCAAAGAAGGCATACGAAGAGGCAAAAACTCTTAAACAATCCGGAGATGACTCACTTGCCAACATGGCAGTTGAATTGGCCAAAGCTTATCTTGATTCCGCCGAGGCAGCTTACCGTCAGGTCTCGATAATCAATCCAAAGGATTCGCGCGGATGGCAGGGACTTGGATACATGTATGGAATTGTCAAAAATGACACGGAAAAGGGAATTGAATACTACAAGAAAGCGATAGAGACGGATCCGAAGAACTACGATGCGATGTTTGGACTCGCTAAACTCTATGAAAAAGCCGGCCAGGTGGATCTTGCGGATTCGCTATATCAGACGGCTATCGCCGGTGACACATCAAACATTGCTCTTAAACGCTCCTACGGCCTGTTCCTCGTGGATCAGGGGAGATACGCTGATGCAATAACTTATCTTGAGGAGGTATCAAAGAAGCTTCCGAATGATAAAGATGTCTATGAAGCGCTTTATAAGAGTTATAAGGCACTTGCCGAGCAATACAAGGACACAAGCAAAGACACCGCAACATATTACGGCATGCAGGCTGTGAAAGCTGTTGACGGGCTCATCAAGATAGACACGACCGACGCCACGCTCTGGTCAAGGCGAGGCACGATGTTCGAATGGCTCGGCGATTTGAATAAGTCCGTGGCCTATTACGATTCGGCGATCGCATGCTACGACAGGGCAATCACCCTGGATTCGCTCAATCCAGCTTATTACCTTCAGAAGGGCTATCTGCTTGTTACATCGCTGAAGCGCACCGCTGAGGCACGGAAAGTGCTGAAACAGGCCCTTAACCTTGAGAGATCAGGTCCGGACATCAAAGCGACTGTCTATTTCCTCATCGGGAACTCATACCTCATCGATGGCGTCAGGCTTTACAACCAGAAGGACTACGAGGCTTCGATGAACGCTTTTGACCAGGCGATAGCTTACTATCAGAAGGCACTCGCTGAACCCACAACCGAAAAGTGGGCAACTTATAGGACTTACACCCAGAAAATGCTTACCTCAGCCAAGGATAAAAGGCAGAAGGCGTGGCGTAAATACAAGGGCATCGACTGATTTACGATGTTGGATGGGAAGGTCCTTGTGCTGAACAGCAACTATGAGCCTTTGAATGTAAGCACAATGCGGCGTGCTATAAGGCTGCTTGTGCTCCAAAAGGCTGAGATGGTTTACTCCTACGACGGGCAAGTCATCCGCTCGTCGTCGAGGGCCTTCCCGAAACCGAGCGTAATAAGGCTGAAATATTACATCGGCATAAGGCGGGAGATCCCGTTGACCAAGCGGAACATCCTCAAAAGGGACAACTACACATGCCAGTATTGTGGCAGGCGGGATCTCCCACTCACTATCGATCATGTGATTCCCAAAAGGATGGGCGGCAAAGACACATGGGAAAACCTTGTGTGTGCCTGCGTTGAGTGCAACAACAAAAAGGGCGACCGCACGCCCGAACAGGCGGGCATGAAACTGCTCAAAAAGCCGCGAAAACCAAGCTATATCGTTTTCCTTGTCAGCGGCTTGAAAATCCCTGACGCAAGGTGGAAACCCTTCCTCTTCATGGACCGCAAATAAACTCCACGCCAGCTGAATGGCTATAAGTGCATATCTATCGTATAATCAACAGGCTGAAAAGGAGGGCATACCCTATGTTGAGAAAAATCCTGCTATTGATTTTGAGCACAGCATCCCTATCTTTCGCAGGGAGTTACAATTACAAGTTTTTGAAGATGGAGATGACCCCATATCAGGCCGTGTTTGGCCCATCGTTCGCAGCAGCATCTCTGCCCGGAAGCTTTTTCTCAAACCCATCGCTCCTGCCGGAAAAAAGCGAATTCGTGGTCTCGATGAACTCTTACATAGCCGGCATCACTTACGGCCAGATAGCTTATGCCAGAAAGGACATGGGATTTTATGCCAATTTCCTCAACTCCGGCAGTATCCCGAAATTGGATGAAGCTGGAAATTATCTCGGGGACTTTCAGGTCAATTTCATAACACTCGGCGGGGCTTACAGGTTCAAAAAACTCTCGAACGGGCTGACGATCGGGGCTGGAGGCAATCTCACTTACCGCAGAATAGAATCCGACTACTCGGTGGGCGTGACAGCCAACGGGGGTGCATTCTACCCGATAGACGATGTGCTTTATGGCAGGCTAAACTTCGGCATAGCGCTGAGAAACATAGGGGTAGAAATCAAAAAGTTCAGCAATACCGGTAGCTCCACCATGCCGATACAGCTTCAGATGGGCGCGGTATGGAGCAGCAAGGGTGGTTCGAGCGTTGCATTCGGAGCTGATTACTCGCTGGATTATGGGATTAACCTGTCGTTCGCTTCGGAAATAAAGGTTCAAA
>WGAI01000037.1 GCA_015489175.1 Caldifarciminota bacterium
GAGCGCGCCGAGCCGTTCGAGCGCCCTGAAAAACAGCCTTTTGACATGGAATTCGTAAAAGTTCGACCGTGAACCCGCGTTTTTGAGGGTCTCAATCCCGCCAAAGAACGCCATCTCGATTGCCATCTTGAGCATCAACGGGTTCTCCAGCGAGTCCTTGAGCGCACCGTGCTTGTGCTCGATGGCATCTAAAATCGCCTGCGGCTCTGGCGGCTGGATGTCGGGATGGTCGGTTTTCAACCTGTTAAGCCACAGCTCGACGAATGTCCTGCGGTCTTCCGATTCCGTGAGCGGCATAAGCTCGTAGGTCGAGCGAAGTTCCTCCGGCACATTGAGTTCCCTGAAGTTTGCCACTCGCATCGATACGATAATTCGAACATTCGGATGATGTTGTGCGAAATCACCAAATCCGTTGAGCAATCCCTGCCTGACAGGTTGGCCAGCCTCATCCAGTGCGTCGAAAAGCAGCATCAACGGCCAATCCCTGAGCATACCTCGCACGAATTTGCGATCGTCGAACAGCGCTTTGACATCTTCACGGGTGTTTTTGACCAGCTCTCTGAGCGCATCGAAGACCAGCCTCTCGACACCCAGTTCCTCGTTGATCCCGCCAAGCGGCACGAAGACGGGCAGATAGGCCGCATCGAGCGACAGGGTGGGATTGAAGTCCCTGAAATTCTCGAGCTTTTCACTATTCCAGTCGATTTTCAGTCCGAGTTCCCTTGCGAGTCCGACGGCGAAGTTGATTGCGATGTATCGCAGGGTCGTGGTCTTGCCGCCGCCCGGCTCCCCGATCAGGATAAACTTAGGTTTCTCAACTGCTTCCTGAAGCTCAACCGTCCTGCCATAGGCGGGTTCGACCTCAATTTGCGGTCGGGTCAGGGACGAAGCATCCATAGGGATGCCCGAACGGTGCGGTTCAACCATGCGTAGAGCGTCAGATGGGACTTCTCTCGGTTTGCTCCTGACTTCTCTTTCTCTCAGCTGGACATAGACATCTGTTATCGGGACATCAGGCGCGTCGGGGAAATAACCGTGTTCTTCTAAAAGCTCCTCGATGTAGCTGGTGAGGAAGGCTTTTTCGAGTTCGCTCAGGTTCTCAAATTCTCTCATCGCTGCAAATTTTAGGTTATCGAAGCCCGAAGTTCAAACGCTGGAAAGATTTCAGGTCTTTAGTCGATGATAGATCGTTGGGATGGGATACTGGAAAATACCCTATTGGCCTCACCGAACGCATTTTGCAGCTTAACAGGCGCTTATCCCGATTTCCTTGACTTTTATTTAGATGTTAGTAAAAATATCTAAACTGGAGGTGGGAATATGATTCAGCTGGCAATTCTGGCCTCGATGTTGTTTTCCCCGAATTCGGGGAAATACATCATCACTATGGGCGATAAAAAGCTGGGCGAGGAGACCTTTGTGGTCAAAAACGCTGACATCAGCTCGAGGGTCAGGCTCGAGATCAAGGGAAGGAAGGTTGAGATGAATGTCAGCTATCACACGGTGGACATGGGGCTCGGAGATTATCTCCTTTTGGCGGATGTGAACGGTCAAAAACAGGAAGTTAGGGCGCGCGTGAGCGATACCTTGCTCGTGGAAGACATCTACATCGAAGGTGAGAACAAGCTCCATAAGACGGAAAAGGTGACGCATCCAATTTACCTATTGGACAACAACATACCTTCACAAATCGCTTTGCTTCTTAAGGTTATGCCTGATAGCGGGAAATTCAGGGTATGGGTGCCTCAGGTTGCAAAATTCGTGGATGTCAAAATCATTGGCCGTAGCAAGGGAGAGGTGGTTGACCGAAACGGCAGAGTCCTTGTCACCGACAAAGTAACAATTGCGCCGGGATATGTGCGATATGACATCTACTATCGCGGCGATACCATGTTTGTGGTATCAGCCATGAAAGGCGCCATACTGATCTCGCTGAACGGTGAGTATTCGCCGAGAAAGGAGTTCAAGCCTTCGTTTAAAATCAAGAAGTTCAGCGTGAGGTTACCTGACGGCAAGGTCAAAGGCGAGTTCGATCTGCCGTTGCAAAATCCAGCTGGCGTTGTGGTGCTAATTCAGGGCTCAGGCGATGTTGACAGACATGAGATAGGCGTGTTCGATGACATAGCCTCATGTCTAACCTCGCACGGCTTCATCGTCGCCAGATACGACAAGCCCGGCACAGGGAGAAGCTACAAAAAAGAGATAATCGGGCTGGATGAGCTCATTCAGGCGGCGGACTCCGTCCTATCGAAGATACGTTGGACATATCCAAAGCTGCCTGTTTTCGTTCTGGGCCATTCTGAGGGCGGCGACATAGCGCTTGCGCTCGGTTCAAAGGGAGGAATAGCGGGACTAATCCTCATGGCCACGCCGTCGTCGCCGCTCGACACGCTACTTTTGCAACAGGTAGCTCGACTTATGAAGGCCTACGGGATGGAGGAAGCCGATATCGACAGCACAATCTCGATCATAGCCTCGAAGCTGGACTCAGTTAGGAAATCGGAGATCAAAAGGGATTATGTTGAGCTGCCTTATCTCGGTAAGACGCCAACGAAATGGCTTGAGGAACACATCAACTTCCATCCCGTTTCTTATGCCAGAAAGGTACAAATACCTGTCCTGCTCCTCTACGGCTCAGACGACCTTCAGGTGCCAGTCAGTGAGATGGAGCGGCTTAAGTTCGCCATGCAGCCCGATACCCGGGTGGACACGACGGTGATCGAAGGGGTAACCCACTTTTTTGAGGACAGGAAAAAGCTGTGCGAAGAGCTGTCCCGATGGCTTATCGAGAATGCGGGCCAGAAATAGGGCCGTTCATTTTTTCGTGAAGTAAGATATCAGGCCTTTCAGGCGGCCGACCGTCGATTTAGCAGGTGAGAGGTCTCTCCCGATAAAGGCGAAACTGTTGAATATCTCAGACATCTCGGCTTTGACCTGCGGCGGAAGGCCGTCAATTATGTTGCTCGCACTCAATGTGAAAATTCGCCTGCCCTTTTTGATGAATTTCTGGAGCTGGTAAATCCGCCTGCCATCGACATCGGCATAGATGGTTGAGAATCCGATGTCGCCTTGAGGCGCCATGCCCGTGCCCTCTTCGACGAACTTGAGATTTTTTGACCCTATCAGCACCTGGAGGTTTTCCCGAATGTAATCCTCGAGTTTCATATCCTTTTTGGGCTGGTGCACGAACAGGTTTATGGACGGCATGGCTCCATCCCATTGGTAGCGTGATGAGATCGAGATCGGAATCCAGAGGTTTTCAGGTTTGGAAATGCGCTTGTTCCCTGTCTCGGATTCCTTTGAGCTCTGAGTTTCTTCAAACACCTCCTCGCCTTCCCTCGGCAGTTCCCACAGGAACCAGTTGTCGGTGTTCCAGCCTATCACAAACCCGAATTTGCGGTTGATGTAAATCGCGCGTGGCTTGTTGTGAGTCGCCAGCCTCTCAATTCGGTCGATCGATATCACCTCGATATCGAGCAGCCCGATTATTGACTTAAATCTCATGACTTCGCAGCCTCCCTATGTTTGAAGCAAATTTTAATTCAAAACGGCCTGTGGCGTATTTTTTTTACGATTTAGCCATTGATTTTGCCCTATTAACGAAGATCTCGGTGGTCTTTTGGTCGATGTTGCACAGCCTAACGGTTTTAATGCTGGTGTTTTCCTCCTTCAGGAACCTAACCACCTCGTCAAGGATGATTTTCGCCCCTCTTTCCTTTGGAAATCCGAAGATGCCTGTGCTGATAGCTGGGAGCGAGATCGATTTCAGGCCGAGCTCAGTGGCTCGTTTCAGGGCGTTCCTGACGGCGCTCCTGAGCTTTTCGTCCTCGTTGCCCTCGCCCCAGCGCGGGCCAACTGTGTGAATCACATACTTCGCCTTAAGGCTGCCAGCGGATGTCACAACTGCCTCTCCGACGGGCACAGGCCCGTTCTTCCTGACCAGCTCATCACTTTCGCGCTGGATTTCATACCCGCCTCGTCTGACGATAGCGCCTGCGACGCCGCCTCCGTGCTTCAAATAGCTGTTGGCGGCATTGACTATGGCATCGACCTCCTCGAGTGTGATGTCACCGTGCACTACCTGCACCTTTTTGCCGTCGATTTCCACCTCGAAAACAACCTCATTGGCCATTTTCTCACCCCCCATGTTTCGGGACTTATTTTAACGAAATGTCGGGGCGCGGAAAATAAAAGGGGCGCAGCGTAGCTGCGCCCCTTAAAGCATAGGATTCAACCGGATGTTATTCGGCCTTAGTCTCTTCGCTGTTCCCTTCTTCGTTGCTGTTGTTTTCTTCTTCACTGCTTTCCTCTTCTTCACCACTCATAAGTTCTTGAAGTTTCTCAAGTTCCGTCTTGAGAATCTCGCCGAGGTTAATCTTGACGGGTTCAGATGACGCGCGCCTTGCGTTGAGCTCTGCCCTTTCCCGCTCGCGCTCTTTTGCCCTCCGCTCCGCCTCAATAGCACGGTAGTATTCGCGCTCGGAAAGGAGGATTCTCTTGCGCTCAGGCTCTATTTTCAGGACCTTGAGGTTGAGCTCTTCGCCGGGCTGATAGTTTTCTTTTGGGTTGCCGCGCTTGTGGAGCTGCGACTGCGGCACAAATCCTTCAAGCCCTTCATCCACTTTGACGGTCACGCCACGCTCTCCGACCTCGATGATGGGCGCCTTGATGGCTGTGCCTACAGGCAGTTTCTCCATGATCTCAGGCCACGGGTTGGGTCTCAACTGTTTCAGGCCGAGTTCCAGCAAACGGCTCTTGCGGTCGATGTTCAGGACTTTTAGTTTTAGCTTCTGCCCCTTGCGAAGTGCCTCAGATGGATGGCCAAACCGTTTCGTCCACGATATGTCGGCCACATGCAGGAATCCCTCAATCCCTTCCTCAAGCTCGATGTAAGCGCCAAAATTGCCGAACTCCTTGACCACGCCCTTGACGACCGAGCCGATGGGGTATTTCTCCTCTATCATCGACCATGGATCCGGCTTGGCCTGCTTCATCCCGAGCGAGATACGCTGTTTTTCGATATCAACATTCAAGACAACCACATCCACCTGATCGCCCTCTTGAACGAGATCTGACGGATGACGAGGCGGTTTGCCCCATGTCATTTCGCTTATGTGGACGAGCCCCTCGATGCCGGGTTCCAACTCCACAAATGCACCGTAATCAACCACTTTCTTGACGATACCGGTGACCTTGGCGCCGATCGGGTATTTGCGGGCAACCTCTTCCCACGGATGCGGCATGAGGTGCTTGAGGGACAATGACAGCCTCATGTTGTCAGGATCGACATCGACGACCTTCGCCTGAATTCTATCGCCCTCTTTAACAACCTCAGATGGATGTTTGACCTTGTTCCATGACAGATCTGAGATGTGGATAAGGCCGTCTATCCCGCCGACATCCACGAATACACCGAAATCGGTGATCGTCTTGACAGTGCCTTCCACAACATCGCCCTTTTTGAGCTGCATAAGGCGCTGTCGTGCTTCCTCTATCTGTTCCTCGATGACCTCGCGGCGGGATACGACAATGTTTTTGCGCGCCTTGTTTATCTTGATAACCTTAACTTTTATGTCCTTGCCAACGAATGCCGCTATGCTTTTAACACGCCGAACATCGATCTGGGATCCTGGCAGAAATGCATCAACGCCAAACACCTCGACTATCAGGCCACCTTTAACCTGACGAAGCACTTTGGCATCAACAGTCTCGTTGTTTTGGTAGGCATCCTTTATGCGGTCCCACGCCATCAGGAAATCTGCTTTGTGTTTGGACACGATAGTTCTGCCGCCTTTCCCATCGATAGCTTCCACATACACCTTTACCTTTTGCCCCGGCTCAAGGTTCATCTTACGGAATTCCGTCAGCGGAGCTACGCCTTCCGACTTAGCGCCGATGTCAATAAAGACTTCCTGAGGGGTAATTTTAACAATCGTCCCCTCAACGATATCTCCCTCCTTGGGAGGGTGCATACTTTGACTTAGTAACTTCTCGAACTCGTCAAGATCACCCCCTTTCATGGGTTCTTCTGGTGTTCCTCCAGTGTTCAGCCTTTCCTCTTGCATGGCTATAAGTCCTCCTTCAGAATGGATTTTGAAAAACAAAGAGGTTTAATTATCCATTGTTGGGCAGCGATTTGCAAGTCAAAGGACGGAGCAGCCCGTCTTTTCTTACCTGAAGTTCAGATATGGCTATTACATTTAAAGCCTCGAATAGCTCTAAAAACTTGCGTGATAGCGATTTTTTGGGGTATAATGTTGGCCTTGAATTTCAGGCCTATCAACCTTTTATTGGGGGAAACCATGAGCAAAGATAAAGGAAATATAGACAAGAAAAAGATACTTGAAATGTCCCTCAAGCAGATAGAGAAATCGCATGGTAAAGGTGCTGTCATGCGGCTTGGGGACATGGCTTCTCAGAAAGTTCCTGTTATACCAACCGGTTCTTTAAGTCTCGACATGGCGCTTGGCATAGGCGGCTATCCTCGCGGCAGGGTCGTGGAGATATTCGGCCCTGAATCATCTGGTAAAACTACTCTTGCACTTCACGCGATAGCTGAGGTTCAGAAAAGTGGCGGAGTGGCTGTTTTCATAGATGCTGAGCATGCAATGGATCCGATTTACGCCCAAGCACTTGGTGTTAAGTTGGAGGATCTTCTGGTGTCGCAGCCGGATACCGGAGAGCAGGCACTCGACATAGCTGAGACGCTCGTCAGGAGCGGTGCGGTTGACCTGATAGTTGTCGATTCAGTTGCTGCACTTGTGCCGAGAGCTGAGATAGACGGTGAGATGAGCGATATGCAGGTCGGCCTTCAGGCCCGTTTGATGGCAAAGGCTATGCGTAAACTCGTCAGCGTCATGTCAAAATCGAACACATGCGCCATTTTCATAAACCAGATAAGGCATAAAATCGGATCAATTGGGTATGGGCCGCAGGAAACAACTCCCGGCGGTCTTGCTTTAAAATTTCACGCCAGCGTCAGACTGGACATCAGGCGTATAGCCACGCTTAAGGCCGGGGATACGCCTGTTGGCAACAGGGTCAGGGTCAAGGTCGTAAAAAATAAGCTTGCGCCGCCTTTCAGGGTGGCTGAATTTGACATTATTTACGGTAAGGGGATTTCTCGTGAAGGTGAGCTTATCGATTATGGTGTCAAATTCGGGATAATCACGAAATCCGGGACATGGTATCGTTATGAGCAGTCACAACTTGGGCAGGGGCGTGAGAATGCACGCCGTTTCCTTGAAGAAAATCCTGAAATAGCCATGGAAATCGAATCTAAGATCAGGGAAACGCTTGGCATGTCGCCTCTTGTCCTTGGGGTGGAGGAGGAATCAGGAGAGAAGGAGAAATGAGAGAAAAGATAATAGCTGGTAACTGGAAGATGCACAAAACTGTTCCTGAGGCCTTAAGCCTCGTTCAGGAGATCAAAATAAAACTTTCGAGGAGTGACTATAAAGTTGTTGTGATGCCGCCTTTTACGGCTCTCTATTCTGTGGGTGGAGCTATAAGCGGATCGCCGATAAAACTCGGAGCTCAGGATGTTTTTTGGGAGGACGAGGGCGCATACACCGGGGAAATTTCACCCCTGATGCTTTCGGATTTAGGTGTCGAATATGTTATCGTGGGTCACTCTGAAAGGCGTAAATACTTCGGTGAGACCGATGAGATAGTGAACAGGAAAATCAAAGCTGTCCTTGCCCACAACATGACGCCAATCGTCTGTGTAGGTGAAAACCTTGAGGAGCGTGAGAGCGGCAAAACAATCGATGTGGTCACAAAACAGCTCAAAGGCGCTTTTGAGGGCATCCTTATAGAGGAAGTTGAAAACATTGTGATCGCTTACGAGCCTATCTGGGCTATAGGCACTGGCAAAAACGCCAACCCGTTGCAGGTTCAGACGGTGCATGCATTTATCAGGGAAGAAATTAACGCCATTTACGGCAATGACATTGGCGATAGAATAACCATCCTTTATGGCGGCAGTGTGAAGCCTGAGAACGCCGCCGAGTTGACCAGCATGCCAGATGTTGATGGTGCGCTCGTGGGAGGCGCATCTCTCAATGCGGATAGCTTCATCGGCATAATCAATAACGCAAAATAGCGCAGAAGGAGGCAAAAAATGCTCTACACATTGCTTGTTGCGATCTACATTTTGATAGTTCTTCTTCTTATTGCCGTGGTGCTGATACAGCAGCCGCGTGGCGGTGGTTTGGGTGCAATTGGCGGACTTGGTGGCATCGAGAATGTGCTTGGTGTTCGCGGGGCTCCAACATTTTTCACCAAGTTAACCGCTATACTCGGAACGCTGTTCTTCGTGCTTTCGCTTACACTCTCTGCTATCCATTCGCCGACAAGCACAGGCAGCGCACTCGAAAAAGCGCAGAAGTCCGGTACTCTCAACCTGCCACCTGTCGCTCCGCAGCAAGGACAGGGTGGCCAGTAATACCACATCCATATCTTCAAACGGGAGGTGTCTGAAATGTATGCAATAATTGATGCAATGGGAAAACAGTTGAAAGTCCATGAAAATGAGAAGGTCTTGATACCAAAACAGGATGTGAAGAAGGGCG
The DNA here is from genome assembly GCA_015489175.1 of Caldifarciminota bacterium. Lineage (GTDB taxonomy): Bacteria > Hydrothermota > Hydrothermia > B15-G9 > B15-G9 > WGAI01. The sequence goes on from WGAI01000037.1 coordinate 8,574, forward strand.
ACGAGATCGTCATTTCAAAAGTCCTTATGGTCTCAGACGGCAACACCGTTAAGGTCGGAACCCCAACTGTGGAGGGGGCGAGGGTGGTTGCCGAGGTGATAGGCCACAAAAAGTTGCCCAAAGTGATCGTATTTAAGTTCAAGAGAAGAAAAAAATATCGCCGCAAAAAGGGACACAGGCAGCCTGTCACTGAGATCCTTATCAAGGACATCGTTGTTGAATAAGCGCTTAAGGCCCTGTTGATAACTCACTATGGAACGCCAGGGACTGGAGAAAATACTGCAGCGGTTTTCGGAGATCGAGAATTCGCTGGGCAAACCTGAGATAGTCTCCGACCAGAAAAAATACAAGCAGTTGGCAAAAGAGTATTCAGATTTAAAGCCGCTTGCTGATGCAGCCCGCGATTACCTGCGGCTTGTTGAAGAAATCCATTCCGCTCAGGAGATGCTTGCCGAAACGGACGACCCGGAGATGCGTGAATACCTGCAAGAGGAGCTGGAGAGCTATCGGTCTCAGCTGGAGAAGCTTGAAGAAGAATTGAAAAGGCTTTTACTGCCTCAGGATCCTGACGACAGGAAAAACGCAGTAGTTGAAATTCGGGCTGGAACCGGGGGAGAGGAAGCTGCTCTCTTCGCAAGAGATCTATTTAAGATGTATGTCCGCTATGCTGAGGACAGGGGGTGGAAGGTCTCGGTCACGGAACTGCATGAAACGGAATTGGGCGGCTACAAAGAGGTCGTTTTCCTTGTTGAAGGTGATGGCGCTTATGGCAGGCTGAAATACGAGTCAGGCGTCCACAGGGTACAGCGGATACCTGTCACGGAGTCAGGCGGCAGGATACACACATCCACCGCCTCAGTGGTCGTGCTTCCGGAGTCGGAAGAGGTGGACGATGTTGACATCAATCCGGATGAGTTGAAAATCGAGACATTCAGGGCAGGCGGCCCCGGCGGACAGCATGTTAACATGACAGATTCCGCTGTCAGGATTACCCATCTTCCCACCGGCATAGTTGTGACATGCCAGGATGAGCGTTCCCAGCACAAAAACAGGGCCAAGGCCATGCGAATACTTAAGGCACGGCTGCTTGACATGCAAAAGAAGCAGCGGGAGAGAGAACTCGGGCAACTCAGGCGCAGCTACATCGGCACAGGCGATAGGAGTGAGAAGATCAGGACATACAATTTCCCGCAAAATCGAGTTACTGACCACAGAATTGGCCTTACGATTTACAACCTCGAATCTGTGCTTGAGGGTAACCTTGACCTCGTGATTGCGCCGCTCCTGCAGGAGGAAGAGCGGCGTAAGCTGGAGGAACTGGAAAAATCGGAGAAATGACAATAGGACAATCCATTCGGAACACCACATTTACGACATCCACAGGGTTTCAACAGCTCAGGAGGAAGCTTGCTCTCGTCTCGCATAACCCTGACTACGAACTGAAGATGGCTGTCGAATACCTGCTTAAGCGCGATTTCTGGAGATTCCGAATCGGCATAGCTGAATTCTCAGAGAAAGAGCTCAGGCTTGTCGGAAAGGCGATCGAGCTGCGCATAAAAACCAGACTGCCAATGCCTTACATCCTTGGTAAAGCTCCATTTTTCGGCAATGATTTCTATGTTGACCAAAATGTCCTGATACCCCGCATGGAGACAGAGTTGCTTGTCGAGATAGCGCTCGATCTTGTCCCGCGCAATGGGGAAACGCTGTGTGCCGATGTGGGCACCGGAAGCGGTTGTATCGCAATCTCAATGCTGAAGGAGAGGGTAAATCTGCGCTGTGTGGCTACGGACATCTCACCAAAAGCCCTTGCAATCGCCCGCAAGAACAGCGCTCTGCACGATGTGGAAGATAGAATCAAATTCGTGCTCACGGATGTCCTCAGCAATGTCAGAGGAAAATTCGACCTCATCGTTTCCAATCCGCCATACATCATGACTTCGGAATTCAGCTCTTTGCCCGTTGAAGTAAAGGCGGAGCCCGCAATCGCATTGCATGGAGGCGAAGATGGGCTTGAAGTGATCCGAAAACTTGTAAAGCAGGCGCAGAAACGGCTTAAAAAGGGCGGGAGGCTTATATTTGAGATCTCCCCTACGATAGAAAAGCATGTCGAGGAGCTGATGCAGGAAAGCGGCTGGTCGTTCCGCGTAGAAAACGACCTCGCAGGTCTGCCGAGGATTGTTGTAGCTTGTAGAAAAGAATGATGGATGCTCGCTCAGGCGGAAGTATCCTTGCATCAATAGAGGAGAAAGTGAAAGATGAATTTCGGGGAATGGGTATTGAAAGAGATTGACGGACGCAAATATCTCGAGTTCACAACCGAACTGCCTTTCAGGATAGTTTTCACCTGCAAGCAGGGCAGGGCTTTCCTGGACACGCTTGGAATTCGTAACATAGCTCACCTCAAGCAGATACACAGTGCAAAGATCTATCAGGTTGACGCTCCTATGGACGGAGAACTTGAGGGGGACGGACTTGTGTCGTCCCGCATCGGGTTGTTCCTCGCTGTCAAAGTAGCAGACTGTTACCCGATTTTTCTCATGGATCCTGAGCGCATGGCGTTCGGGGCTATCCATGCTGGATGGCGCGGCTCCGTAAAGGGCATAGCCTCAAAAGCGGTCGAGACCATGCATGATAGGTTTGGGAGTGATCCTAAGGACATCCATGTTGCCATCGGTCCCGGTATATGCGGCAAGTGCTATCGCGTGGGCGAAGATGTAGCTAAACTGTTCGATCACGGCGTCTCCATCAGGGATGGAGACTTCTACCTCGACCTCGTCGAATACAACAGGCACAGGCTTGTCGAGGCTGGTGTTAAGCTTGAAAACATCGTGGATTCCGGACTCTGCACATACGAAAGGGCGGATCTTCTGAATTCATATCGCAGGGAAGGCAGGGTTCAAAACATGTGGGGTGCCATAGGACTGGCATCCAGATGATAGGAAGGTGATAAAAATGGCATTTTTCATTTTTTCGCTTGCGATTTTGTTTGCTCTCGTAGTTTCAGTCTGGCTCAGGAATCAGCATGCCAGACTTCTTGAAGGCAAAAAAGTTGAAGGTAAGGGAAAGGAAGGAGAAAATGGCCTCCCATCGGCTGAGAAGACCTCAGGAACGGCGTCAGGGAAGGCCTTTTTAGTGGTTGCAGCGTCGCAGGACACAAAGATAACTCTGAAACAGGACGGTTCGGCCATCAAACGCTCGTCTAACGGCACTCTGAACATCCATCTATCTCCCGGAACTTACCAGATAGAAATCCTTTATCCGTCAGGATTTAAAGCTGTGAAAGAAATCGAGGTCAAAGGCAAGGACACGATCGAATACCACATAAATTCAGGCATTCTGAAGCTGAACTATGGGGGCAAACCCAACCGCGCGGCCTGTGAGCTGAGGCTTGTTTCGTCAAAAAACGGATTTGGGGGCAAATTCAGAAAGATGGTGGACAAAGGCGAGACGACCTTTATCCTGCCAGAAGGCCGTTATGAGGTTGAGCTATCGGCAAATGGCAACTACATACCGTTTAAAACCACCGTCGATGTCCGCAGCAAGAGTGAGACGGTGGTGAATGGAGAGGTTCTTCAGCCTGGGACGCTCGATTTCCATACTCAGGACGGCGCCAGAGTGTTCCTCGATAATCGCTCGATCGGCGAGATTGGCTCGATCAAACCGATAAAGGTGGATCCCGGGCGGCACATAGTTAGGATTCTCTTTCCGAGCGGATTTGACTATCGGGAGAGCATCGATGTGAGAAGCGGCGGCCGCACGACGGTCAGGATCGATGTGGAAAAAGTTAAATTCAAGATGAAAGAAGGGCCGAAGGTCGGCAAACTGGATATCTCGTTGAACAGCAAACGCTCAAGCGGCAAACTCAGGGTTGAATTGCCCCTTAACCGCACTCTCGTCCTAACGCTGCCGACCGGCAACTACACCTATGTCATAGATGGAAACGGATTTCACCCTGTAAAAGGCGTTTTCAACCTCAAAACGGGCCACCCGTTGACCATCGAGGAGAAGCTTCAGCAGTCAAGGCGCTCCAAAAACGGGCGTGCAAGGCGATACAAGCCGAGAAAAAATCACAATGGGCCTTACAAAAAGAAGCATTAAAGCTCTCTTTCTCGCTGTTCTGACAGCTTTTTACGGATGTCACACGGCGCAGAAAGTTAGAAGGCCGTCAGCTGTCTCGCTCGTCCCGTCTGTGACGGAGACCATATTTGCCATGCACGCAGAGAATCATCTCTTGGGTGTGTCCGATTTCTGCGATTATCCGCCTGAAGCCAGAAAATTGCCACATGTCGGTTCGCTACTCTCCCCGTCTTATGAGCGCATTCTGGAGCTTAGACCAGACATCGTGTTTGTCACGCTACCGATGCAGAAAGAGGTCAAACAGAACTTAGAAAAACTTGGAATGAAGACCGCTGACATCTCACCGGAATCCATATCCGAAATCCTGAACTCCATCGTTGAGGTTGGAACGCTACTTGACGAAACCGGAAAGTCCATAAAGCTCAGAGATAGCCTGAAGTCCGAATATGAAAAGCTGTTGAAATCAATCCCGACAGATGGTGAAACGCTGAAGGTCTATGTCGAACTTTCGGGCAGGCCGCTTTACACGGTGGGTAAAAACTCGTTCATCAGCGAGTATCTGTCAGTTATCGGATGGAAAAATGCATTTGACGATGTTGAGCAGGCTTACTTTGCAGTTAACGATGAGGAGGTTGTGAGGCGCAACCCTCAGGTCATCATCCTGCTTTATAAGAACGGGAATTCAGAAGAGGTCAGAAAGAGGGTGGGATGGAGTGATATAGATGCGGTGAGAAATGGCAGAATTTTCGTTGTGAACGATCCCGATGTGTTCCTGCGGCCTGGACCAAGATTTTTAGATGCTATTAAATGGTTAGTGGAGACCAAATCGGAACTTAGAAACCAGGAGCGAGGGAGAGTATAACTCGGTTCTTCCCCTGCCGTTTTGCCTCGTAGAGGGCTGAGTCGGCACGGGTGATGAAGTTATCGATCGATTCGCCCGGAACATACTCGGTTATGCCGAAAGATACGGTAACCTTGCCCCTGCCAACTGGCGGGGCAAACTTGTAGCTCTCAACTTTCTCCCTAATTCTTTCGGCGATTTGATAAGCGGTTTCCGCATTTTCTTTCAAAAGGATTATGAATTCGTCTCCACCCCATCTTGCGACAATTCCCCGATCGTCCACTTCGTCCTTCAATAGATTAGCAAATTCGATCAACACCTGATCGCCGATTTTATGTCCGAAACTGTCGTTGAGCTCCTTGAAACCGTCGAGGTCAAGCACTGCTGCGCTCAGAGCGCCTCCGCCCTCGTTTAGATATTCCTTTAAAAACTTGAACACATACCGCCTGTTGTAAACCCTTGTGAGCTCATCTGTATGCGATAGTTTCTCCAGTTCAACATTTTTTCTCCTTAATTCTGCATTAAGTCTCTTGAGTTCCTCGTAGAGCAAATCTAACTCTTCCTCGAAGCTCAAACCTGTGTAAATCCGCATCGCCATGAAAAGCTCATCCTCGCTCCATTTTGTTTTAGGCATACCCACAAACACGCAATTTTGTGCCCCTCTGAGGACACATTCTTTTTCCTGTGCGATAATTTTTCTTTTGAAGTAAGCCGAAGTGTAACCGCTGAGATAGCCGCTGGTGAACCAGCAGCCGCTAAAATTCTCAAGCAGATTTCCAACGAATATGCGCTGAACCTCAGCCTCGCCTGAATGGGAGACGACAAATCTGAAATAGAAGTTGGGAGGGTTGTCTATGCTTTCTATGTGCAAGCTTTTTATTTTATATAATCCCATCTTTTCAGGCAGTATAAAGCCGGCTCTCAGCCATTCTTCAGGTGAATCCCAATTTATTGCGTCCCTGATGTTTAGGGCGAAGCTGTATCCTGAGGCAAATCCGACCCTGACCAAAAACTGAGCGACACGCCGCGGGTTTAGCACCTGCACAAGGTTTTGTATCAATCGACCTGCTGTGTTTTTGTCTATGATCAGGTATGGGGCCTGTAACACGAAATTGGAACCCTCGAGTTCGAAGAAGAAGTCCACAGGATGCAGGTCCTCCGCCCTCATAGTATCTTCTCCTCCCCGAATAGCACGACCACTATCGTCATGTTATGGAATCCGCTGAGTTCTCCTTCAAGCCATGCTATTTCTCCAAAAGAGTGGTATCCCATGAATGGCACATCAGGCAAAAGTTGATTTAGCACATCGAGTTCGTCATGGATGCGTTCCTTAAGTATTTCTTTCCTCCCAAGGCATTCAATTATTATGCCACCGGAAAGTTCCATGCCGTTTAATTTATAACTTGCCTTTTTCACGGCGCGCCTCATGGATTCGATTATGTCTTCCTGTGTGGCGCTCATTATCATGAATTTTGAATTTTCGGGTAGGGGAGTTGTCATGACCACGCGCCCGTCGTTAAGCGGTATGAGTGGAGTTCGCATAAGGAACTTGCCGTTCGGCAATGTTATGCCGATTTGATATTTGTGTAAAAGGTCAGATAGCTTTTCCACATCTGATGGTATTTTGTCGCCGTGTTCTTTGGCTATCGACAGGAAAAACTCCAGTGCGGCCTGCCCGTCCACTTCTATCAGCGTATTTCCTTTTGCGCTTGTGACAACATGCTGCTTGTAGTCGAGCGGGCGCCACCCGTGCTCTACAGCTATGCCCACGGGGACATTTGCGAGGACCTCGCCTATGACAAGGCCGTTATCCCACACCCCGTCCTCTGTGAACACAAACGAAACGGTTTTCTCATCAAGTATAGGAGGCATTGAAGCCAGTCCACCTACGACAGCGTAGTCCATCTGCGTGTTTAAAATGAGTTCCTCTACGATCTGACTTGCGTGCCATGCAGTTCCATGCATGAACGAGAATAACATTTTAGTGTTGTAATATCTGCGGTGCCTCCCCGGATGTTTCTCCTTCAACATCGAGAGTGCGTTCATGACAGCTGCAATCGGTGATTCGTCGATATTTTCTGCGTATGATGTCACGATGCTAATCTCAGTGGATTCGTCTGTCGCAGCGAGCAGGATCACGACGGCAGAATGCTCAAAAATCCCTTCGTTTGAGAATGTGCTTACTGACGAGCCGCCGAGTATCGGCGTTTTCGGCATGAGCCTTGTCAAGGTGTGTTGCACGAGGCGATAATCGTGGTCGTAGGTGGGGAATGTCATGATGAAGACAGGGGACATGTTACGGACTTTGTCAATAGCCTGCCTTAGAGCCTCTTCGGTGGCCCTTATAGTGTCAGTATGCCTTGATATGCCAATACCTATTCTCATGTCATCTTTTTAATGAGTTTGAGTGCTTCTCCCCTTGCCCACCTATCAGCATCAAAGAGCTCCTCAAGCGTGTCGCCCGATACGGGGTGATGCTTCCCCATCACACCCTCAACTACTTTCGGTATGTCAGTAAACCTAATTTTGCCCTCAAGGAAGGCGTAAACGGCCACCTCGTTTGAAGCGTTTAAGACGGCCGGATAAGAACCGTTCATTTTAAGGGCATCGTATGCCAATTTTAAAGCAGGAAACCTATTTATGTCCGGCTTCTCAAATGTGAGTTTTCCTATATCAACAAGGTCTATGGGTTTAACTGGTGGCTTCAATCTGTTCGGGAAACTCAATGCATATTGGATTGGCAATTTCATGTCCGTCGCAGAAAGATGAGCGAGTATTGCCCCGTCCTTCAGCGTGACCATGCCGTGTATTATAGATTGCGGATGCACCACGACATCGATTTTCTCGATTGGATACCCGAAAAGCCAGTAAGCCTCGATAACCTCAAGTCCTTTGTTCATCAGTGTGGCTGAGTCGATGGTGATTTTACTCCCCATTGACCATGTGGGATGTTTCAGGGCGTCCTGCACAGTGGCGTTCTCGAGCTGTTCCACGCTCCATGTGCGAAACGGGCCACCTGATGCAGTCAGCACGATTTTATCTACCTCCTCGCGTTTGACCCCGTTCAGAAGCTGGAAAATGGCTGAGTGTTCTGAATCCACGGGTATGATCTCCCCGTCTCCACTTTTAAGCACATCTGTAACGACTTTGCCGAACGAGACGAGTGTCTCCTTGTTTGCAAGCGCCACTCTCTTGCCGTTCTTGAGCGCTTCGATCGTGGGAAACACACCGACGATGCCAGATGTTGCAACAAGAACGATATCCACATCCGGGTGAGCGGCAACCTCTTTTAGCCCATCTATGCCCCTCAGTAGGGTAATTCCATCAGGAACCGAGATCTGGTTATCCGATGTGACAACGACATAGTCGGGCTTGAAGTCATTGGCAATTCTGGATAGAAGCTCGACATTGGTGTGGCCTGAGACTGCGAAGAGCCTGAACAGTTCGTTGTTGTTTTTTATCACTTCTATCGCATTGCGGCCTATCGAACCCGTGGCCCCAAACAAAGCGACATTTTTGACTTTCATACGCCTTCTCCTTTCAGTTGTGGACAAACGGTTTTATGTGTTTAGAACAGTATGTGTTCACTCAAGAAGCGCTTGCCATTGAACCTGCCATTTTGTAATGTCTTTGGGATCGGTGACCTTCAGAATTAGCGCCACTGCGGACAGCCCGTCTTCTGCTATGACAAGCACGAGGTCATCGCTCAAAAACCTCACATTTTGTGCACTTGTGCACATCCATCCTCGATCAGGAGTTGTTGGTTTAAACTTCACGAGTTTGGTCAAATCCGGGTTATTTAACAAAGTGTTCAAAATCTCCTGCTCATGTTTTGTGAGAGTCGGTTTCCAGCCTCTAAGTTCCGATTTGAGTTGCTGATTCTCCTCCTGAAGTTTCTGGACGCGATACGCCAATCGTCCCACATCGCTTTTCGTCCACACATCTTCCATTTGTTGCAGTTTTATGTTTAACACCTTGATCTCGTTTTTCAGACTATCAATTGTCATCGTCATCTCGGCTTCCTCGATATCCACATTCGATAGTCGCTCGCGATAATCCCGAATTTTTACATACTCGAATGCCGCAGCCACCAGAAATATGAAGGCGATCACCCAACCGATTTTGTAGAATGTTTTCATGATTCAGCCTCCGATTTGACTAAATTATACACAGATAACCTTACTTTTGTATAACAAATGGCCTAAATCCATACAATGTTTCGATTTCCAGCGCCTCATCCTCCTCGTTTACGAGGAGGAGAAAAGCGTCAGTGGGCACTTTGTGAAGGCTAAAATCTCCGATAAAACGGTATTCGTGCTCCATAACCCACCTGTCATCCCGGCCGTAAGGCTGAAAGTATGGCTTGAGCTCCTCTTTCAGCTTCCTGAAATCGTTTTCGTTGCCGTAGATAACAGGCTGGATGCCAAGCTCTATCGCGACATCCTTCCTTATCGCCACTCCGTAAGGTTCCCAGTAGTAGCGTGTTTTTGACGGTCTCCACTTCATGAACTGTGCTGACTGAGATGGTGGCAGGCTGGTGAAAGATACGCCCCTTACCCCGCTCCTGAAGGCTGGCGAGCCGTAAATCATGCCGTTGTTCAGTATCGATTTGAGGTTTGAAAACGCTGAGTATGGGTATCTTTTCCCTGAGTTAATGATTTTTCTGAAAAAGTCCCGTTTGGTTTCGTGCGGAAGCGGCTCAAATGTTGTGTGCACCCAGTGGACGAGATGGTTCCAATCTGGTGGATCCACGATGTTCTCTGCAACGGGCTTTTTGAACCTGCCGCTGCAGTCCGAGTTGTAATCCACTTTGAACCTGTCAATGATGGATTTCATGGCCGAAAACTCTTTCAAAAGCCCATCGAAATTGCCGTTTTTCCTGATCGACACGGGAATCAGCACATCAGCCGCCTCGAAAATGGCTCTGTCTCTCGCTCGCCACCAATTCCTTCCTTTGCCTGAGACGATTTGAAGCTCAACTGAGAGAGGTTCCATCTCAAATTCCTGAACGATATGAGATGGTTCTGCCGAACGGGAAACAATGACCAGTGCTTTGCCGCCGAATTCCGCAACCGCCCACAGGACAAGCTCGTGGTTCTTAAGGCCGATGGATGTGACTACTTCCCACCCCATTTCGATGGCGTAGCGCACGGCTTTGAGCGTGTTCTGCACCCACAAATCGTCACCTAAAACGATTCTGCACTGGCGTGAGTTTAAAATGGCGGCTCGTTTCATGAACGAGAAAATAAGACAAAAATCCGCATTTTTCAACAGGTTGCAAATAAAAACGGGGCCCGAAGGCCCCGTCCTGTTTCAGGTTTATGCAAAATGACAGCTCACTGCATGCCTATCCACGCAGCGTATTCCTGCCCCTTGACATCGCCTATGCTCGCCCATGCGTTCTCAGGGAACACTTTTTCCACGAATTCATCGAGTGTTTCGACGAATATCAGCTCGATATTCTCTTTGATTTCCGCCTTCATCTCATCGATTTCAGGTCTGTTGGCTGCGGGCAACAGCACCCGTTTTATGCCGCTCCGCTTTGCAGCAAGTATCTTCTCCTCAAGTCCGCCGACAGGCAACACTTCACCCGTAAGTGTAATCTCTCCCGTCATGGCGATTTCGCCGGGAACAGGCGTTCTCGTGAGGGCTGAAATCATTGCTGCAAGGATTGCCACACCGGCCGAAGGCCCGTCCTTTGGAATTGCGCCTTCAGGCAAATGCAGATGGATGTCCACATTGGCGTAAAAGTCCTGCGGCAGGTTAAATCTGCGGTAATGAGCCCTGATGTAGGTCAGCGCCGCTTTTGCCGACTCCTTCATGACATCGCCGAGCTGACCAGTCAGGTTGAGCCCACCTTTGCCCTGCATTACAGCCACTTCAACCTTCAGGATTTCACCTCCGTAAGCTGTCCATGCAAGGCCGTAGGCTGCGCCAACAGGCAGGACTTTAACCGCTTCCTTCTTGCGGTATTTGGGTTTGCCGAGATAGCTCTCGAGGTTCTTTGCGGTTATGCGTGCCCCTTTCCCCCTCTCGACATAAAGCCGTGCCACTTTTCGCAAAACACGCGATATGACCCTTTCCAGCTCGCGCACACCGGCTTCTCTCGTGTATTCCCGTATCATCCTCATTATCGCTTCGTCGTCGAACCGCACCTTGCCTTTTGGAATGCCCACGCGCTCAATCTGTTTGGGAATGAGATGGCGCTTCGCTATCTGTAATTTTTCAAAGTCCAGATATCCGCGCAGCTTGATTACCTCCATTCTATCGAGGAGTGGGCGCGGTATCGTGTGCAAGGTGTTGGCTGTGGTGATGAAAAGGACTTCGGACAGGTCGAAATCTACCTCAATGTAGTGGTCCTGGAAGCTCTTGTTAACCTCAGGGTCAAGCACCTCCATGAGTGCGGCCTGGGGATCGCCTCGCCAGTCCTGACCGACCTTGTCAATTTCATCGAGGAGGAAAACCGGGTTCTTTGTGCCGGCTCTCCTGATTTGCTGAATTATTCTACCCGGCATTGCACCGATGTATGTTCGCCTGTGTCCTCTGATTTCCGCTTCGTCCCTCAATCCGCCAAGCGAAATGCGGACAAATTTTCGTCCAAGCGCACGGGCGATGGATTTTGCAAGTGATGTTTTGCCCACGCCGGGCGGCCCGACGAAGCAGATGACCTGCCCTTGAAGTTTACCCCTGAGTTTTAGAACCGAAAGGTATTCCAGTATCCGCTCTTTAGGTTCTTCAAGCCCGTAATGGTCCTCATCTAACACCTTGCGGGCATGTTTGATGTCGAGGTTGTCTTCGCTCCTCCTGCTCCACGGCAGGCTGACCATCCAATCGAGATAATTCCTTATCACCGTTGCCTCAGGCGACATCGGCGGCATCCTGCGTAGCTTCTTGAGCTCGGACATGGCGCGCTCCTCGACCTCCGGTGGCATTCCGGCGTTCTTTATCTTCTCCTCGATGACCAGAAACTCATCCTCTTCCTCGTATCCAAGCTCCTTCTGAATCTCTTTCAGCTCCTGTTGGAGGAAATACTGGCGCTGGCTTTTGTTCATCTCCTCGCGAACGCGCTTTTCAATTTCCATTTTGAGCTTCTGGAATTCCAGCTCGCGGATCAAGATGGAAACCACCTTGTGGAGCATGTCTTTGACGGACGGCATGGACAGGATTTCGATTTTCTCCTCGGTCGAGCCGGGCACATACGGCCCGAACGCCGTAACAAACATGTAAGGGTCGGAAAGCGCACGGGAGTTTATAAGTTCCACGACCTCCTCTGGTATATTGGCATGTGTGCCCTGCAGGTAGGTGCGGAAGTAGTCGAGTGCCAGTCTTACGAGTTGCTTCTCCTCGTTCGAGTTCGCAAATTTAACAGGTGCAGGTGTGACGACGGCCTCAAAGTATTCGTCTGTTTCGTTGTAGTAGAAATCCTCGATTTTCACCCTGTAAAGGCCTTGGATGAGCGCTCTAATGCTGCCGTCCGGAGGGTTTATGTGCTGGATAAAGCGTGCAACGACGCCGTAGGAGGCTATGTCGTCCTTTGTGGGTTCCTCAATGGATGCATCGACTTGAGGCACAAAGACTGCAAGCTGGTCGGTTGCCAGTGCCGTCCGCGCAGCGTGCAGCGAAAACGGCCTCGCAATGAATATAGGTAAGGCAGAGTTGGGGAAGATGACTACATCCCTCAATGGGATAGCCGGAAACACGCTCTTGTCTTTCATGTCCTTGCTTTCATTGTTTTCATTTTTGTTATTTTTCTTGAATATCATAGTTTTGCCCTTCTTTTTCTCCTGATTTCTCTGGCTGTAATGATATGCGGTTCTTCGCCTTTTTCAATGGTGTCAGCTGTAACCACCACCTCAACAACATCTTTCATCGACGGGAGCTTGAACATGGTGTCAAGCAAAGCGGATTCGATGATCGCCCTCAGGCCGCGCGCACCGGTCTTCCGCTTTATTGCCACACGAGCTATAGCACTTAGCCCGTCTTCGGTTATCACTAAACGCACGCCTTCCGTCTCGAAATACTTCTCGAACTGGCGCAATACGGAATTGCGGGGTTCGGTCAAGATCCGAATTAGGTGTTCCTCGTTGAGCGGATGGAGCGGAGCGATTATCGGGACCCTGCCGACCAATTCAGGTATAAGTCCATATTTCACAAGGTCTTCAGGTTCGATGTAGAACAGTATCTCGTCGTCAGGTATATCAACGGGGTCGATCTCCTCTGTCGCAAATCCCATGCTCCTGCCCTTTCTCAGCCTTTCCCTTATGATCTCCTGAATTCCATCGAAAGTTCCGCCTAAGATGAACAATATGTTGCTCGTGTCGAGCTGAATAAACGGCTGTTCGGGGTGCTTTCGCCCGCCTTCCGGCGGCACATTTGCAACTGTCCCTTCGATAATCTTCAAGAGGGCCTGCTGCACCCCCTCGCCTGAGACATCCCTCGTGATTGATGGGGATTCGGATTTACGGGCCAGTTTGTCTATCTCGTCGAGGTAGATTATCCCTTCCTCGGCGGCCTCTACATCGTAATCGGTCACCTGAAGCAATCTCGAGAGGATATTTTCGACATCCTCGCCCACATAACCTGCTTCTGTGAGCGGGGTTGCATCGTAGATTGTGAATGGGACATCTAAAAATCTGGCGAGCGTTTTCGCCAGCAAAGTTTTTCCGGTCCCAGTAGGGCCAATCAGGAGCACATTCGACTTGTCGAACTCGACATCGCTGTTGCGGTAAGGAAACTGCAACCGCTTGTAGTGATTGTAAACTGCAACAGAAATGACCTTTTTGGCATATTCCTGTCCGACGACATACTGGTCGAGGTATTCCTTGATCTTTTCCGGCGGGGGCGGCGCAATCCGTTTGCTTTCAGCTTCCCGTTCCTCTTCCTCGATAAGGATTTCATAGGCTAATTTCACGCAATCCGCACAGATGTAAGCGTTGGCCCCTGCAATGAGCTTGCCGGTGACCGATTCAGGACGACCGCAGAACGAGCATCTACGCTCAACCTTTTTTCTGTTCTTTTGGCCCGTTTTTCCTGTGCTCATGTGACCTCAGCTCCTTACGCGACACAATAACACTGTCGATTATGCCATATTTTTTCGCCTCTTCGGCAGACATGAAGAAATTGCGGTCCGTGTCACGCTCAATCTTATCGATGGGCTGGCCGGTATGTTTAGCGAGAATCTCGTTGATGATCTGGCGCAGCCTCATTATTTCGCGCGCATGGATGGCAATGTCGATGGCCTGCCCCTCTACGCCCCCCATCGGCTGGTGAATCATTATCCTGGAATGAGGCAGAGCAAATCTTTTGCCTTTCGAGCCAGCGGCCAGTAAAACGGCCGCCATCGAAGCCGCCATGCCGACGCAGATGGTCGTTACATCGGGTTTCACATATTGCATCGTGTCGTAAATTGCCAGTCCGGACGAAATTATCCCGCCCGGCGAATTTATGTAAAGGTAAATGTCCTTTTCCGGATCCTCAGCTTCGAGGAACAGAAGCTGGGCTATGACAAGATTGGCAACACGATCATCGATAGGACTGCCGATGAAAACTATGCGGTCCTTGAGGAGGCGGGAATAGATGTCATATACCCGCTCTCCTCTTGCTGTTTGTTCTATGACATAAGGCACATATTGTGCTTTCACTCGAAAACCACCTCCACTTTAACGCCGCCCTTGAGGTATTCCCATGCTTTGCGGCGTTTAATATCTTCTTTTATTCTTTCCATGACCTCTTCGTATCTCCCGCGCTTTTTGAGCTCCTGAACATAAGCATCCACGGCAAGACGATTTTCTTTTGCCAGCTTATTCAACTCTTCCTGAATTTCCTCATCGGTGGTCTCAGGTTCAATCTCCTCAATGGTGTTGAAGATGACTATCTCCTTGATTGCGAGCTCAGTGGCAACCTGCTCGATAAGGGCTTTAAGCTCGCCTTCGGGCTCATCTTTCAGGCCGAACACCCTTTCACGCAGGAACTTCTTGTTGCTGTCAATCATAAATTGCGGAACTTCAAAGCCGACGACTTCATGGATTTTCAGTGCGATTTCGGTTTCAAGGTCTTTTTCGGAATTCTCATGTACTTTTTTCTCAAGCTCTTCCTGAATTTTCTGACGCATGTCTTCGACTGACTCATAGCCCAGATCCTGGGCCACTTCGTCATCCAATTCGGGCACAACAAATTCGCGGACAGACCTAATGTGATAGACATACTTTAATTTCCTTGTCTTTCCATCTTCCAGTTTTACATCTTCTTCCAGCTCAACGGTGTCGTCGGCCTTCTTTCCCACAAATTGGGACAAAAGGCCTTCAGAAATTTCCTTTTTGTCAAGTGCCAGCATCCTGTTTTCGTATTTTTTGATAGGTCTTAGTTTCCCTTTAGGCGTGTGCTCGTATATGGTGAGATCAAAAAATATGAAGTCTCCTTCTTTTGCTTCTCTGTCAACTGGAACATACTCGCCAAGTTTCGCGAGTTGCCGTTCTATTTCCTGATCCACATCGGCGCTTGTTACCTTCTTTATCCGCTTGACTACTTCTAACTTGGAAAGCGGTGGGAGGTCAAATCTCGGAATCGTGTCGAATTCGACCGTCACCGTGTAACCGCTGCCATCCGGCTTTTCCCTGAAGTCTGTGAACTCTATATTGCTCACATATCCAATCTTCCTGGCCTTAAGCTCTTTGTCAAAAAAGAATTTTGTCGCATCTTCAATGGCATCGGCTTTTATAGCCGAGCCATACCTTGTCATAACAACGGCATCAGGTGCTTTACCCACTCTGAAGCCGGGTATACGGGCGATCTTTTTGTATCTTTTAAGTGCCTCACGCTCAAATTTTTCTAAATCCGAAGCTGGTATATCGAGAGTTATTACCCTGTGAACTTTTTTATCATCAGGTGTTAAAAGTCTTGCCATTATTTTCCCTCCTTGAGATAAGTGCTTGAAATTTGTGCTTTTGCAAGGTTAGAAGGGTAAAGGAAAAATCCAGTTTTAACAACTTGTAGCGGTTGGCGCAAAATAAAAAAGAAAGCCACCGGGCGGATTCGAACCGCCGACCTACGGTTTACGAAACCGTTGCTCTGCCGACTGAGCTACGGTGGCAATTTTGTGAGGAGCTAAATTTTAACATGGGGGATAAATTTAAACAAGCGTCAGAATTGGCTGACCTGAGGGATAGCCGAACCATCCATCCTCTGCCTGTCTCACGCTAAAATCGAACTCAGACGGTTACGCTTCACATTGTGATACCCCTCAGTCAAGTGCAAAAGCGTTTTTATCTGTTCAAAATGTGGATTGCTTTCCCATCGACTGCCTCGGCGGCCTCCATCAGGGTCTCCGATAGGGTTGGATGAGGATGAACCGTTGAACCAAGATCCTCGACCGTAAGACCGTTTTGTATTGCAATGACTGCCTCTCCTATTAGGTTGGACGCGTCCGGACCGATGATGTGGACGCCAAGAACACGGCCGCTGTCTGCCTCGGCAACGATTTTGGTAAATCCCTCAAGATAACCCATAGACAGAGCCCGCCCGTTTGCGCCGAACGGGAACTTGCCCGTGCGGACATCGATGCCCTTTTCCTTCGCCTCGCTCTCTGTCAGCCCTGCTGTGGCTATCTCAGGATCGGTGAATATCGCTGCGGGTATGATCGGCATGTCCCTTTTATCGCGCACTCCCGCAATAATTTCGGCCACCATGACGCCTTCCTTGTGGGCTTTGTGCGCGAGCAACGGCATAGAAGCCACATCCCCGATGGCGTAAATCCCTTCAACGGATGTCATGAACCTATCGTCCGTGGTTATAAATCCTCGTCTGTCAGTTTTGACGCCGAGTTCATCAAGCCCAAACCCTTTGCTCCTCGGCCGGCGTCCGATCGCTACCATCACTTTGTCAGCCTCAACTTTAACTTCCTTATCCCCCTGCCTTGCGATTAGAGTGACTTTTCCATTGTCTGTATCTATGGCTTCCACTCTCGTGCCCGTGAGCACCTTAATCTTCATGCGTTTGAGAAATCTGAGCATCAGGGAGGCGATATCCTTGTCGATGCCGGGTAAAACCTGATCCATCATCTCAACGATAGTCACATTGGTGCCAAGTCTGGCATAGGTCATACCTATCTCGAGCCCTATCACGCCGCCGCCGACGATTGCAAGGTTCAGGGAGGAGGGGTCGAGTTTCAGGTCAAGCAGTTCCTTGCTTGTGAGGATGTTCTCGCCATCGAATTCGATGCCGGGGATAGGTAGCGGTTCCGAGCCGGTGGCAACGATGATGTTCTCCGCAGTGTAAACCTCTCCGTCAACCACCACTTCGCCTGGAGCGCGAACAACAGCGTCTCCCATTACGAAATTAACTCCATTTCCTTTGAAAAGAGTCTCTATGCCTCTGGCGAGCTTTGCGGAGACCGATTCCTTCCACGACTTCAGCTTGCCCATATCTACGGAGATGTTTTCAACGGTTATCCCGGCCCTTGAATACCTCTTCGGCGCATGCATCGCCTCTGTAGCAGAGATCAGGGCTTTGGTCGGTATGCATCCGTAATGGAGGCAGGTGCCGCCGATTTTGTCCTTTTCGACAACAAGGACGCTTTTTTTCAACTGTGCAAGACGGATGGCTGCCACATACCCGGCTGAACCGGCGCCAATGACGATCGCATCGAATTTCATCTCTTTTTCCTCCTTTTTGATTTACCGCTTGAAATATGAATTAAAACCTCAAGGAACATCGTTTTCAAAAGCGTGGGACTGTCCTGAGGGTAAGTTTTCATGGCCATATCTGCTTCGACAAAACTGTCAAACACGGCCAGAAGCTCATAAACCCGCTTTTTACTGACAAACTCACGGTATTTTCTCACTAAGAATGACGGGAGCCTGACGCGCTGCTCGCCGTTTTTCAGGCTCAGCATCTTGACGAAAGAGCTCGCCGTTGTGGCCATTATCTGTCCAGCATAGACCCCATCGTTCAGGAGTACCTCGATGGTGGAAATTAGGGCTCTGCTGTTTCCATCCACAAGCATATTGGTTATCGCAAGCCCTTCTGCTTCACCAGAAGCGGCAAGGAAATTTAACATAGCCGCTTTGTCTATTTCACCGCCGTTTTCACCGAAATAAAGTGCTATTTTGTCCAGCTCATTGAGGATTGGTCTCATCTTGTCGGGCAATAGGTTGATGAACTCCTGCCACACCATGCGGTTGACTTTGAGCTTTCGCTTATCCAGCTCCCTTTTCAGCCACTGCTTGAACAGCGGCCCATCTTTGTCAAGAGTGGGGAAATGCACATAAACTGTTTGAGACGGAAGTATCTTTTTCAAACTTTTCTCAATTCTGGATGGTTTGATGGAATAGTTTGTCTTGAACCACCTTTTAGATAACTCCTCAACGGAATCAGCGACAAGGATTATCACTCCATTTCGGATGGCCTCGTGAGCTCTAAACCCCATTTTCCAGTTCTTCAGTCTGTAAACCTGCCTAACTACCTCAACAATCGTAGAACTACTGCCGAAAAGATCGAGTTTACCAAGCTCCTGGAGAATGGCAGATGGCGTAGTTTCATCGCCCCAGAACACCCGTTTTTCAGCTTTAAGTCTTTCGACCATCCGGTCTATGGCGACATCTATGAGATAGTCCTCATCTCCTAAGAAAAAATAAAACGGGGAAAGCTTTATTCCCTGTATTTTCTTTAAAAATTCAATTCCATCAAGCATGAGGAATAAATTTTAAAGGTTTTTGAAATGCTTTAAAATTTAGCATGTGCGATGTCATTATTCGCATTCAATCAAAATCCCCCTTTGTAAAAATCAGAAAGGAGCGGAAAGATGAAAAAAGTAGTCGTGTTTGGGGCTGGGATGGTAGCTGCGCCCCATGTGAGATACCTGTTGGAGCATGGCTATGAAGTAACTGTTGCAACGAGAACGGTCAGCAAAGCGGACAGGATAATTGCGGGACACGAGCACGGGCACTCCGCCTCCGTGACGGTCACAGATCCTGAGACATTGAGGCCTTACATCAAAGATGCAGATGTGGCTGTCAGCCTTTTGCCTCCACCTTATCACCCTATGGTTGCAAAGATATGCATTGAGGAGAAAACCCATCTCGTTACTACATCTTATGTTAGCGATGCGATGAAGGAGCTACACGAAGACGCCGTCAAAGCTGACATCATCTTGCTGAACGAATTGGGGCTCGATCCGGGGATCGACCACATGTCGGCCAAGAAGGTCATCGATGAAGTGCACAGCAAAGGCGGGAAAATCGATGGATTTTTGTCGCTATGCGGTGCCCTGCCGTCGCCTCAGGCAAACAACAACCCGTTTGGCTACAAGTTCTCATGGTCGCCACGCGGCGTTTTGCTTGCGTCAAGAAACTCAGCCAAATTTATGATAGATGGCCAGATAGTGGATGTGCCGGGAGAAGAACTGTTTGCTCATTACAAATTCCATTATGTCGAAGGGTTCGGATGGGTTGAGAACTATCCCAATCGCAATTCACTACCATACATCGACCTCTACGGGATAAAGGAGACCAAGACGATGTATCGAGGCACGCTCCGCTACATCGGATGGTCGGAGACCATGAAGAGGATCGCTGACCTGAAGCTATTGGATGTCACGGAGAAAAACCTGAGCAAGACGACTTACCGCCAGCTGATTGCCGAGATAGTAGGGGCGAGCGAGCAAGATGATATCGTCGATGCAGTTGCCAGATACCTTGGGACAGAGCCATATTCGACGGTTGTCAGGAAGCTGGAATGGCTCGGCCTGTTCAGCGACCGCGTGATCGGCCTTGAAAGGGGGTCAAATCTGGACGCCCTTGTGCAGCTCATGCTTGAAAAGCTGCGCTATGAGCCGGGCGAGGTGGATGTTGATCTCATGCAGCACCATTTCTTTGTCAGCTATCCGGATGGCAGTAAGAAGGAGCTTGTCTCAACGCTTATCGACTACGGCATACCGAACGGCGACACATCCGTTGCCAGAACCGTCGGACTGCCGGCCGCAATAGGCGTGAGGCTTATCCTCGAAGGGAAAATCAGCCTGCGCGGCGTGCAGATACCCGTCCATCCCGAGATTTACAGGCCTGTCCTCGAAGAACTTGAGAACCTCGGCATCAAATTCCATGAAAAAGAGAAAGAAATTAACTAATTTTGCAGGGCGGGGCAGCACCGCTCCGCCCTGCCGTTTACACCTACTCAATTTTTACTTGATAATAAAGATGGAATGGATGGAGCATCTCACTTCAAAAAGTTCATGTTAATCGCCGTCCTCGTTGCGACGGTTCTCGTAGCTGGCTGCAAATCCAGTAAGGAGCCCGTTACAGTTCGAAAGCAGAAGATAAAGGGTAACTTGAAAGTCGCTGTTATAAATTGTTCTGGCGTTGCAGACCTTGCGCGTAGAGTGACTTTCTGGCTCAGGGACATGGGGTATGATGTCATTTACTATGGCTCTGAGTCAAAGCCCCTCGATAAGACTACGATTATCGACCACATAAAACGCAACAGGAAATATGGAAAAATGCTTGGAGTTTCAATAGGTTGCGGAAATATCATCTATGAGCCTGACCCCGATTCCCTTTTCGATGTGACGCTTCTCATTGGAAAGGATTACAAAAAGTATTTCCGAGACGCCGCGCGTGAGAGGAAGCTCTACTGATGGGGATGAGGATCTTCATATCCGCCGGTGAGCCGTCCGGCGATCTGCATGCCTCTGCACTTGTAAGGTCGCTAAAACGGCTGTTGCCAGACGCTCACTTTTTCGGCATGGGCGGCTCCTTGATGCGCAAGGAGGGCGTTGAGCTGATTCATTCTTTTGAAGAGAGATCGGTTATAGGTTTCCTTGAGGCTATCTTCGAGTTCCAACACCTGCACAGGATAATGGCCGATCTCGTGCGTGCTGCCCGAACGGCCGACATCGCCATAATGGTGGACTACCCCGGATTTAACCTCACGCTCGCATCACACATAAAGCGCTACGACATCAACACAGTTTACTACATCGTTCCTCAGGTGTGGGCGTGGGGCGGATGGCGCATCAGGAGTTTGAAACGATACATAGATCTTGCGCTGGTCATACTCCCGTTTGAGGAGCCGTTACTCAGGCGGTATGGGATAGATGCGAGATTTGTTGGCCATCCCATCGTGGACATGATTGAGAGCGATAACGACATCGTTGAACTAAATCACGGTAAGCGGTGGACAGTTGGGCTATTGCCGGGTTCAAGGCCGGACGAAATAAGGAGGCTCCTTCCGAGGATGCTGGAAATCAAGCGTCGGCTTGCTGAGAAGTTAAATCAGGATGTGTTTTTTCTGCTTTCGTTAGTGGACAATCGTTTCCTGAACGATGAAATTTTGGACGACCCTGACATCATGGTGCTTCAGGGCAGGGCTCGTGGCATAATGAGGGCGTCGGATATCGTTTTGCTCGCCTCCGGGACGGCATCGCTTGAGGCCGGACTGATCGGTGTGCCGATGGTTGTCCTTTACATGCTTTCCGATGTTTCATGGCTTCTTGCAAAGCTTATGGCCCGCGTGGAATACACAAGCCTCGTTAACATACTACTGAACGAAGAGGTTGTGCCCGAATTTATACAGCATGTGCATGCCGATGAGATCGCCGAACTTATGCATGACCTCATCACGAACTACGAGCTCAGGCAGAAGATGATTAACAGGCTTGCTGAGTTGCATGGCCTCCTTTCCAGACGGGGAGCGGCTGAAAGGGCTGCCGGGTATATCGTCGAAAAATTCGTTGTCTCAAAGCTGTGAACGGACTGCTCATCATCATAGCCATAAGTTCAGGGCGCCTGTTTGCATCCTTTGACCTGTTCGAGAACCTGTCTGCTGCCTCTTTCATCTATCAGCACGACACATCAAGCATGTCGTTCAGCCTCTCCTCGTTCTCAAAAAACGACTGGTTGATCAACCGCCGCATCAGGCAGTTGGAGTTCCTGACCTCTTTCAGGAATAGAATCGGCATTGCCTCAATGGAGTTCAGGTTTGTAGGCTCGGAGAGAAGGGAAAACATGGCGCTCGCAAGGGAAATGAAGTTCGATGCGATCTCTTCGGTCTCAATTCGCCAGAACTTTGAGTTTAACAACGATGTCCGGTTCGATCTCCAGAAACTCGGTGGCGCAGTTTACACCGCTGACAATTCAGGCGTTAGCATAGACAGCAGGCTTGGCTGGTCGAGCGAGGAACAATCCGCCTCTCTTTACACCAGAATGGACAACAAAAGGCTGATAACACGGGCGTTGCATGGAGTTCAGTTCTCGTCTAAATGGCATCATATCGGGCTCAACATCGACGGAAAAGCGGAATACGAGACCAACAGCTACGAGCTGGCGGGCGTGAGGGATAGGGAATTCAGGAAAGGTGGAGAGCTCTCCTCTCGGTTTTCCAATTCATCCGTAACAGTGGAAGTGAATGCAGGTGCATGGGATTACACCTACCTGAAGTCACGGACGCGCAACCATTTCGTCAAAAGTCTGGATTTTACGGCCAGAAGCCAGCTCGACTGGGGGGCATCCGTCATGAACATAGAGTTCTCCAGTGGATTGAACGACAACATATTGAGCACGATATCATTGTGGGAGAAGGTCCGCTCTCACACCCTTCAATTTAACTACACGCACGGTGAATTCGTCGGCAGGTTCAGAGCATCGATAAAGCGGTTCTATTATCCGTCTGTAAAACCGGACGACAGGGATGAGAGGTTGATCGAGACATCCGTTGCACTCCTCAAACATCCAATATGGAACTCGTTTTTTGACATTGAATTAGGCGTCAGGCAAAACGATTTTGTGTTCGTCAGGGCGGAACGCTCCGCTAACACCCGCAGGCGCCAGATATACTTCATCAAGAACGGATACATTTACAACGGCCCCGTTGAGGTCAAGGCGTCGAATGAGATCGCTGCGTTTTACACATTCTATCGGTTTGACCCGGCTCACGATATGCTGTTGCGCTACATTGACATTGACATAGACATTTCCAGAAAATTTAATTTCACCGTGTTGAACATATCGGTGAGGCATAAGTTAAGCGATTATGGCCGATTTTTCGAGGATGTGTATTACCGCCGTTCGGCATCGCGGGAATACTGGATAGACTGGGGCGTGTTGATAACTCGTGTGCATGGCTTTAATCTCAACCTACGCATGGAAAATTACATGAAAACGGAGAGGATTTTGAGGTATATGGAATCGAAACTTAGCGTCACCCTTCAGAAAAGGGATGAGAAGTTTGGGTTGTCATGGGTAAATCGAAATGGCAGGAAGTTCTTGACCATGTCACTCAGCTTCGAAAGGGGGTTTTAAGATGGCACAGGATCGCGAGAGGAAGGTCATCAAAGATGGAGTTGAGCTCCTTGGCGAGGCTGCTGAGCGGGCACCTGAGTTAAAAGGCGTGCCGAGCGGCGTTGAGGGTCTCGACGAACTTTTCTTTTACTCGAAAATAGAGGACGGAAGACCCAGAAAAATTCCGCTTGGCGGCTATCCCGCTTATGCCGTGGTCAACCTCACCGGCGTGCCCGACACTGGTAAATCACTTATGGCAGAGCAGTTCGCAGTGAAACAGGCTTCGCTTGGAAAAAGGGTGGCGTTTATCACGGTGGAAAGCCCATCTGCGTTCGCTTCATCTGCTTTGAAAATACGGGCGATGGCGATGGGAATAGATCCGGCTGAGATCGAAGACAAAATTGTCCTGATCGATGCAGCGTCGTATGCGGTTCTGCGGGAGGATATCCCATCACTGTTGGATACACTCGCCTATGCCATAAAGACATACAAGATCAAATACACGGTCATCGATTCGATAACCGGTTTATACGAAGCGAAGGAGATGCTGGCCCGGAGCATCGTCAGGCAGCTTTTCAATTTCATGAAAAAGTGGTATCAAACCGCCATCTTCGTCTCACAGAAGCGGTCAGGGCATGAGGAACTGTCGGCGGAGGCAGCCGGCGGTTACGCAATAGCTCACATAGTCGATTGCACGCTGGTGTTGTCCAAAACCATGATCAAAAGCCGCTACGATGAAGCGCTTTACAATCGGCCGATAGGTGAGCTTGTGAGGCTGTTCAGGATAGATGGATGCAGGCTTTGCGGACATGACACGGACACGCATTTCATGGAGATAACCGAGACCGGGCTTGTGAAGATCGGCCCATCGTTAAAAGAATTAAAAACAGCGAGCAAAAAATAACCATGGCAAAAAGGACATGGCTGACAAAAGAGAGAAAGCAAAAACTTGGGGGATACATCATCGACATGAGCAAGATCCTCGCCGGTGGCTATCTGCTTAAGTATCTGACCGGCGAGCGTGAGATGAACTATCCGCAACTCGCTCTGGTGACAATTTTGTGGATTTTGATGTTATACATAGGATTGTATCTTGTTGCGCCAAAGGAGGAGAGAAGGAAATGAGTTTCCTTATTTTGATAAGCATAATCCTGCTTTTTATAGGCCTTGCCATACTGTGGAGTGAATGTGATGAGGGCGAAGGGGGACCGTGTTATATCAAGTGGGGGATCCTGTGGCTGTTCAGGAAGAAAGGGATTTTGGTGCTTTTGATCCTCGTTATAGGCGGAGGAATTGCAGGGTATTTCGTTTATTACATGCCACTTGCCTCTAAAATGCAGCCTGCCCGTTTGCCGAGGGGCGATGTCTCTCAGCCCCGCTTTTTCATAAACCGCGTCGGAGAACACGGCAAAGTCACATCAACGAAGCTCCCGTCAGCTTATATAAACGATGAAGGTGAGCTCGAGATAGTCATCGGCAGCGGCACGGCTGCGCAGAGCGAGGTGCTCGGCCCCGTCGTGATCTACTACACGGAAAACTCCGTCCCGGTGAGGGCTAAGGTGCTGTTGAGATCCGAGAAGGGCATTCCGGAGATCGAGTACGACGGGCAGCTCGGAATTATCTCGATAATTTTCAGACCTAATGCTCGAATTGCGAAAGCCGTAAGCAGCGGGAAAGGCGTTGCCTATTTCGACAAGAACGGCAACATCGTTCGGGTCGAGATCCCGAATGTCCATATACCCGGTGAATGAGTGAGACATGTGGTTTAGCGTGAGCCTAACATCTTTCAAAAGCATTATGGACGAATTTAGGAGGACTTAAGAAGCCGTGCATGAGTTTGTAGATGTTCATCCCTGACAACTAAAATCCCCACGCCATTGAGCCGGCATGCCCTTTGAACCAATAAGCTATCGAGCTTAGTAAATCAGGTTGTAGCATGGGGGCAAATCGATCTCAGATCCCGTTGTATATGGAGCTTGCGGAGCCACATGAGTTATAATCAAAGCAAATTTAAGGGGGAATGAAAATGGCCGATGGTAAGAATAAAACAAAAGCGGTAATAATGGCTGGAGGTTTTGGAACACGCATAAGGCCTCTTACAACCAATCTCCCGAAACCGATGCTGCCGCTCGTCAACCGCCCCATACTTGAGCACATAATTGGGCTTCTGAAGAAACACGGCCTCGACGACATCATAATGCTGCTCTATTACCACCCGGATGTGATCAAAAACTACTTCGGAGACGGCAGCGAATTCGGCGTTTATATCGAATACACGATGCCGGACAGGGATTACGGGACAGCCGGTGCCGTCCGATACGCAAGGGAGCTCATCGGAGATAGCAGGGTGCTTATCATAAGTGGTGATGTGCTAACCGATTTTGACATCTCAAGCCTCCTTAAGTTCCACATGTCAAAAAAGGCAGAGGCCACTATAGGGCTGACACGCGTCGAAAATCCACTCCAGTTCGGCATAGTCATAACGGACGAGAAAAACCGAATTATTAAATTTCTCGAAAAGCCAACATGGGGCGAGGTCTTTTCTGACACTATCAACACCGGCATCTATGTGCTCGAACCGTCGGCCATCGACTCCATACCGGAAGGCGAAGAATACGATTTTTCCAAGAACCTGTTTCCGAAAATGCTGTCCGAGAGCCGTCCTCTTTTCGGCTACATCATGGAAGGATATTGGCGCGACATAGGCGATCCGGATTCTTACAGGGAAGCGCACTATGACATATTTGAGGGCAAAGTTGAGGTGGATGTCCCCGGCGAGAAACTCGACCTTGTCGGGCGCGATGTTCGCGTTGGCAAGGATGTGGCCATCGGCCCAAGGACAACATTTAAGGGCACGGTGATAATCGGTAATAACACTCGAATTCATGGCCATGCAGTGCTTGAGGACTGCGTCATCGGCGCAAACTGCATCGTCGAGGAAGGTGTCAAGCTCAGCAGGGCGATAATCTGGGACAACGCTTACATCAGAGAGAACGCCACTGTCATGGGCGCCGTCGTTATGAACGGAGTTCGCGTCGGAGAGGATGCGGTCATCGAAGAAGGAGCGATCATAGGCGAGGAATGTTCCATCGGCAGGGAGGCGCACATCCAGAAAGGCATCAAGATCTGGCCGAAAAAGGTCATCGAGGAGGGAGCGGTTGTCTCTCAAAACCTCGTATGGGGCGAAAAATGGCGCAAGTCTCTGTTCGAGGGCGCAAAAGTCACAGGGCTGACCAACATAGAACTGACTCCTGAGTTGTGTGCCAAACTGGGAGCTGCTTACGGCTCGATCCTGCCGAAAGGTGCGAGTGTCCTGACAGGCAGGGATTCACATCCGTCATCTCGTATGTTGCGCAGGGCTTTCGTAGGAGGACTTGCGTCCACTGGCGTTGACATCAAAGACGCCCGCGAGGTGCCCATCCCGATATTCAGATACAAACTTCAGAGTTTCGGCGAACTCGGCGGCGTGTTCTTCAGACAGGCGCCTGACGACCCGCCGTCAACTGAGATCCATTTCTACGACTCGAGCGGACTTGACCTGCCTACGGGAACGGGGAAATCCATAGAGAGGATCTTCTACCGCGAGGATTTCCGCCGTGCTCATTTCAACGAACCGGGCGAAATCATACCGATGCCTTACCTCTTCGAGTTCTACAAGGAGGGTTACCTGAAGGCTCTGGACATCGAGGCTATCAAATCGCGCAAATTCAAAGCGGTTATAGATTTCTCTCATGGCTCAACGGCACTGGATTTCCCGGAGATATTGAACAACCTCGATGTGGACTTCGTCACCCTCAACGCTTACATCGACTATCTCAAACTCTCGAAAACAGAGGACGAGATAAACAAAGCGCTAAGTCGGCTTGCGACAATCGTTACCACCCTGCAGAGCGACACCGGGTTCTACCTGTTCCCCAACGGCGAGCGACTGATACTCGTCGATGAAGAGGGGAAAATCCATCGCGGACTTGACCTTGTGCTTCTCATCTCGGCGCTCGTCATGGAGGCTTCGGAGGAGCCCGGCAACATAGCGGTGCCTGTTTATGCCCCATCCACGCTTGACGAACTGGCTCGGAAAAAGGGCTTTACCGTGAAACGCATTTCCAGCGCCCCGCGCAACCTCTCAGAAGCCGCTCAGGAATATGGAACTGTGCTTGTGGCATCGGCTTATGGTGAATTTATATTCCCTGAATTCCAGATCGTGCCCGATGGCATGTTCACAATAGGGAAGCTGATGGAGATAATGTCCAAACTCAACTTGAAGCTGTCCGAATTTGCTGCCGATCTCCCACGAAGGGCGATGGAATACACGAGGGTGGCCTGCCCGTGGGATCTCAAGGGCACCGTGATGCGCAAAATGAGCGAGCTTGCGCAGTCATACGAAGAAGCATCTTTCCTCGACGGCGTCAAGGTGTTCGACGGAAACGATTGGGCGATGGTGCATCCTGATCAATTTAAACCTTACATCCACATCTTCGCAGAATCCGATTCGCCCGGGAAAGCAAAAGAGTTGCTGAACGAGTTCTCCGCCAGAGTTAAAGAGTGGATAGAAGGAAAGTGACATGCCGCGCATAGAGCCGTTCGAGACCTTTACTTCCGATTACGAGGAATGGTTTGACCGTCACAAAAATGTTTATGAGGCCGAGCTCAGAGCCGTCAAGCCGCACATACCGCCCGACGGGATTGGATTGGAGATAGGTGTTGGCACAGGCCGATTTGCCGCTCCGTTAGGGATAAAGTTTGGTGTCGAACCGTCTCATAAGATGGCTAAGATAGCGCGTGAAAGGGGCATCAATGTGGTCGAAGGTGTCGCCGAAAGCCTGCCGTTCCCGGATGAGACATTCGACTATGTGCTCATGGTTACAACCATCTGTTTTGTCGATGACCCACTAAAATCCATAAAAGAGGCCTTCAGAGTCATCAAAAAGGGAGGAAAACTGATAATCGGATTTGTTGATAGGGAGAGCTCGCTGGGGAAGCTATACGAACAGAATAAGCAGAAAAGCCGTTTCTACCGTGTGGCCAGATTTTTTTCGACTGATGAGATAGTCGAAATGATGCGGAATGCCGGATTCGCCGATTTCAAGTTCACTCAGACCATTTTTGAGCCTCTCGACATGGTTCCACGGGACGAGCCGGTCAGGGAAGGACACGGCGAAGGCTCATTTGTGGTTGTGAGTGGGGTGAAACCGCAGGGATAGAAATTTATGCTCTTCTTCTCAAATAATGGGTTTGTGTTTTAGGAATTTTCTAAGCTAATTGAGACTCATTCACGATTCTTGACGCTATCCATTGATAAAACTATAATTACATTCAACAATAACATGGAGGTGAGACCATGCCCTGGGGTTGGGGATATGGAAGAGGTTGGTTTGGTAGAGGCTTCGGATGGGGCCGCGGCTTTGGCTGGGGCGCGCGGCTCGGTTATTGCCCGTGGACAGGCCTGCCAAGAGGATGGAGATGGTGGGGCTACTACGGATATCCTTACGATTACGGATACAATTACCCATACCCTAACGCTCCTTACGATTATGGGTATCAGGCTCCTTATCAGCCTGAGGACGAGCTTACGGCTTTGAAGCAGCAGGCCGAATACCTTGAGAACGAGCTCGCCGCCATAAGACAGAGAATAGCCGAATTAGAAAAGGGGCAGGCGAACAAATGACAGCCACTTACATTGTGCTGATGGAAATGACAGAGCTTGGTCTTGAAGAGATTTTTGAAATTCCTGAACTTATCAACCAATTCAAACTGAAACTTAAAGACATAGGTGGGGAGCTGAAGGGATTTTACAAGGTCATGGGCGAAATTGACTATGTGGCCATCTTCGAGGCTCCTGACGATGAGAAAGCGCTCGCTTTTGTCATGGCGCTCGGTAAGTCCGGCTACTTCAAGACCACTACTTTGAAGGCATACGACATGGATGGCATGAGAAAAGCGCTCTCAATTTACGAGAAAACATTTGAGTAAGCTTGAGGAGGAATTGAGAAATGAGAATAGCCATATCTGCAAGCGGTCCCACTCTCGATGATATGGTGGATCCGCGCTTTGGTAGATGTCCTTATTTCATCATAATCGACACGGAGACCATGAATTACGAAGCTGTGCCCAATCCGTCGGCGGCGGCTCCAAGCGGTGCAGGCATTCAGGCAGCTCAATTTGTGGTATCAAAAGGCGTTCAGGCGGTAGTATCCAGCAGTTTTGGCCCTAACGCTTCCGCTGTTCTACAATCCGCCGGCGTCCAGATGATACCTTTCAGCGGAAGGGTCAGAGATGCCGTTGAGATGGTGAAATCGGGCAAATACACAGCTCAGACACCACCACCACCTGCCGGTGGTTTTGGTGGCCCTGGCGGTGGCTGGGGTCGTGGTGGCGGTCGTGGCCCCGGCGGTGGTCGTGGTGGTTGGGGCCGTGGCGGCGGCTGGGGTCGCGGCGGAGGCCGCGGTTCTGGCGGTGGTTGGGGCCGTGGTGGCGGTCGTGGCCCCGGCGGCGGTCGTGGTGGCTGGCCATGGTGAAAGGTAGAGGCGGCCTTCGGCCGCCTCTCTTAATTCCTTACAAACCAAAAGGATAAAACTATGAAAATAGCGGTAGCAAGTGGAAAAGGGGGAACCGGTAAAACTACAGTTGCCACAGCTGTGGCACTGACCCTAAAAAAAGGTGTTTTCCTCGATGCGGATGTCGAGGAACCTGATGCCCATATCTTTTTGAAACCCGAAATGAAAAAGACGCATTCCGTGCCCATAATGATTCCGCGCGTCGATTACTCAAAATGCGATTTCTGCGGAGAGTGCGCTAAGGCATGCGCATACAACGCAATTGCAGTCGTTCCGGGTAAGGTTCTAATCTTCGATGAGGTGTGCAAAGGCTGCGGCACATGCACGATCGCATGTCCTCAACGAGCCATATACGAAATACCTCGGGAGATTGGGGTTATCAACGAAGGAACTGCCAACAACGGTGCGATTCATTTCTTCGAGGGGAAACTGAACATCGGTGAATCCGCAACCACATATCTGATCAGGGAACTCAAGAAGTTCGCTGACACGAACGAAGATGTGGTTATAGATGCGCCACCGGGCACATCATGTCCCATGCTTGAAGCCACCAAAAGTGTGGACTTTGTGATACTCGTGGCAGAACCCACGCCGTTTGGCGTTTATGACCTCAATCTATCGCTTCAAGCCTTAAAAGATACAGGAATCAAAATGGGCATCGTGGTGAACAAATACGGGATAGGCAACGATGATGTGTTCAGATTGGCAGAAAAACATGATGTTCCCGTCCTTATGAAGATACCGTTTGACAGGGGGCTCGCCGCTGCCTATTCGATGGGAACTCCACTGACGGAGGCAAAACCTGAGATGATCCCTGAGATAGAAGCCATGATCGAGCGCATTAAATCAATAGCTGGAGGTGCGGCATGATCAAGCAAGCTGTGCCAGAGATAGTCGTTCTGAGCGGGAAAGGCGGTACAGGGAAGACGACACTTGCCGGGGCGTTCGCGGCGCTCGCACAGAACAAGGTTATCGCCGATCTCGATGTCGATGCACCTGACCTTCACATCATCCTGAAACCGCATCCGATCGCCGAAAAGGATTTCTACGGCATGGAACGGGCAAGGATCGACCTCGAGCGATGCACACAATGTGGCCTCTGCATCGAGGCATGTCGGTTTGATGCCATCACAGATGATTTCGTAGTCAACGAGAACTTCTGCGAAGGTTGCCGCGCCTGCAAATATGTATGCCCTGTCGATGCCGTTCAGATGTTGCCTCACATCGCGGGCAAATGGTTCATTTCTGAAACAAGATACGGGCCAATGGTGCACGGTCAGCTTGGCATTGCGGAAGAGAACTCCGGAAAACTCGTCACCGTGATACGAAATCAGGCCAAATTTACAGCCCAGAAAGGTGGTTATGGGCTTATCATCTCCGATGGGCCTCCCGGAATAGGCTGTCCGGTTACATCATCGATCACGGGTGCCCCGTTCTCTGTCGTCATCACGGAACCCACACAGTCTGGACTGCATGATTTAGACAGGCTGTTCGACCTGTTCATCCATTTCAGCGTCACTGGCTTCCTCGTTGTGAACAAATACGACCTCAACATGGATATGACCGAACAGATCGAGCGGTATGCCGCCGAGCGGGGCGTGAAGCCTATCGGACGGATTCCATTCGATGAAAATGTGGTTGAGGCCCTTGTGAACGGCGTTCCGGTTGTCGAATACAAAGATGGGCCGGCCAGAGATGCCATAGTTAAGATCTGGGAGAAAGTGAAGGCGGAGATGGGCATTTAGCGCATGAGCTTGTTCATAGGTAAGGGACGGCAATCTTATCTGTCTCAACATATTGGTGGAGAATTGATTGTGATGAAACAATCATAAAAAGTTGACAGGTAGGTCAAGGATAAATATAATTTGTGAGGTTTTTCAGGCCGGGATGGCGGAATTGGCAGACGCGCTGGGTTCAGGACCCAGTGGGAGTTTATCCCGTGGGGGTTCGAGTCCCCCTCCCGGCATTATTTTTTCGGCACCCGCCGTCAAAACCCTCAAACAAGGAGGTAGTCATGGATGTATTCAAGAAACTGAAGAGGATCATCGCAGATCAGCTCTCTGTGCCTGAGGATGAGATCACACTGGAGTCCAACTTTCAGAGAGACCTCGGAGCAGACTCCCTTGATGTCGTTGAGCTTGTGATGAAAATCGAGGAGGAGTTCGACATCGAGGTGCCCGATCAGGACGCTGAGAAGATCCAGACTGTTGGCGATGCCGTGGAGTATATCAAGGCGAAACTTCAGAAGTAACAGATGAATAATGAGCGAGTTGTTGTAACAGGTCTTGGCGCCCTCACCCCCATCGGTAAAAATGTGGCTGAGTTCTGGCAGGGTCTCCTGAAGGGGAAAAACGGCATCGTTCGAATATCCCGATTTGACCCGTCCGAATTTGGCAGTCAGATAGCAGGTGAGATTAAGGATTTCGATCCGCTTGAGCGGCTTGAGCGCAAAGAGGTCAAACGGCTTGACCCGTTCGCTCAATATGCGTTATACGCAGCCGTCGAAGCGGTTGAGGACTCCGGTCTCCTGCAATACGATGGCCTCGATAAGCACAGGGTGGGGGTGATCGTGTCCTCCGGCATCGGCGGCATCGACACCCTTGAGCGCGAAATGCAAAAGATGTTTCAGAAAGGGCCTTCCCGCGTTAGTCCGTTCCTCGTGCCGATGATGATACCCGACATCGCCGCCGGGCATGTTGCAATAAAGTACGGGTTCAAAGGGCCGAATTTCTGCGTAGTTTCGGCATGTGCGTCATCAGCACATGCCATAGGTGAGGCCATGAAAATGATTCAGCGCGGCGATGCCGATGTGGTTGTCGTCGGAGGAGCGGAAGCACCAATAATCAAGACAGCCCTCGCCGGGTTCTCGTCTGCAAGGGCCCTATCGACCCGCAACGATGAACCTGAGAAGGCCTCACGGCCGTTTGATGCTGAAAGGGACGGTTTTGTGATGGGGGAAGGCGCTGGCATCGTGGTTATAGAAAGTCTGAGTCACGCTTTGAAAAGGGACGCCCGTATTTACGCGGAGCTCAAGGGATACGGTGCCACGGCTGATGCATATCACATCACAGCCCCCGACCCGTCAGGTGAGGGCGCTCGAAGATCCATGCAGATAGCCATTGAGGATGCCGGACTTACAATCGACGATATCGACTACATAAACGCACACGGGACCTCCACAAAGCTCAACGATAAGACAGAAACTCTTGCGATCAAACAGGTTTTCGGCGATAGAGCTTACAAGATTCCGATCTCATCGACAAAATCGATGGTCGGACATCTGCTCGGCGCTGCTGGAGCTGTTGAATTCATCGTATCAGTCCTTTCTGTCATCAATGATACCGTTCACAAGACCAGAAACTACGAACATCCTGACCCGGAATGTGACCTCGACTATGTGCCAGACGGGCCGAGAAAGGTTACAGTCAGAAACGCCCTCTCTAATTCGTTTGGATTTGGCGGACATAACGCT
Source organism: Caldifarciminota bacterium (assembly GCA_015489175.1). Taxonomy (GTDB): domain Bacteria; phylum Hydrothermota; class Hydrothermia; order B15-G9; family B15-G9; genus WGAI01. The sequence goes on from WGAI01000037.1 coordinate 41,790, forward strand.
TCACTAATAGTTGGGAAATTCGAAGGTTAATCACGGAGGGGGACGAACACCCCTCCGTGATTTCTGGATTTTGATTTATGACCTACAACTCAGACCTCACCGGACATTCCAGAGAACATGTCCTTGTCCTCGATTACGGTTCACAATACACCTTCTTGATTGCAAGGAGGTTGCGCGAAAACGGTGCGTTTTCCATAGTTGGCGATGTTCCGAGCCCGAAAACGCGTGCCGTGGTCATCTCAGGCAGCCCCGAAAGCGTGAATTCCCCGAATGCACCGATGCCTGACCCGAACTTCTTGAATACGGGCCTTCCGATACTTGGGATATGTTACGGGTTTCAGGCACTTAGCAAATTGCTTGGTGGTTCAGTCGAACCGTCCGAGCATCCTGAATTTGGCCCCACGACCGTGAAGGTGATTGAGCAGGGCATCATCCTGAATGGTTTTCCTTCCAAATTCACGGCATGGATGAGCCATTCCGATGAGGTAAAATCGCCTCCGCCTGATGCTAAAGTGCTTGCTGTATCTGAGAATGGACAGATCGCTGCATGGGAGATCCCTCAACGGAAACTGTTCGCCGTCCAGTTCCATCCTGAGGTTTCGCATACGGAGCACGGCGGACAGTTGTTCAAGAACTTCGTTGAATTCGTCGGGCTTGATGAAAAATGGGATCTCAGAAGGTTCATCGCCGAGAAAAGGGATTGGGTCAGGAGTATGGTGGGCGGAAATCCGGTCCTTCTTGCCCTCTCTGGAGGTGTTGATTCGGGCGTGCTTGCTTATTTCCTTCGCGAGGCACTTGGCGAAGATCTGGTTTTCCCTGTGTTTGTGGACACGGGATTGCTTAAGAAGGGGGAGGCACAACGGATAAAACGACTTTTCAGCGATTTTAGGAACCTGAAGATTATCGATGCCGCCAGCGAATTCCTGAATGCGTTGCGTGGCAAAGAAAATCCGTCGGAAAAGAGGAAGATCATAGGCTCCCTGTTTATCGAAGTATTTTCAAGGTATGCCAGAGGATTCCATTTTCTCGGACAGGGGACACTCTATCCTGATGTGGTAGAAAGCGGCGCAACCACATCCAAAACATCGGTGATCAAACTCCACCACAATGTGGGTGGGCTGCCCGAAAAGATGGGTTTTGAGCTGGTCGAGCCGTTTCGAGAACTTTTTAAAGACGAGGTCAGAGAAATAGGTAGATTGTTGGGCGTGCCTGAAGAGATAATCTCAAGGCAACCGTTCCCCGGACCGGGATTTGCGGTCAGAATTGAGGGCGAGGTGACGCCTGAGAAAGTCGAGCTCTTGCGCGAAGTCGATTGGATAGTAGAAAGATTAGCTCGGGACAGCGGCGTGTATGAGGAGACATGGCAGATATTCCCGATTTTGCCATCATGTATGAGCACCGGGGTTAAAGGTGATGTCGGCGTGTTCGGAAAAGTTATTGTCCTCAGAGCCGTGAGTAGTTTTGATGGAATGACAGCTCGCCCATACGAATTGCCCGATGAGTTCGTTCAAAAAGTTGTTCAGGAGTTGACCGCCATTCCGAATATCGTCAGAGTGCTCGTTGATGTGACTCCAAAACCTCCCGGCACCATAGAGTTTTTTTAATCCACCGGTTTGTCAATTTGATAGACCAACATGTTTTCCACCTGCAGCAACTCGCCTTGACGCAAAATCGGACAACTGTAAAATGCCTCAGGTTAAAATTAAGGTCGATACAGGTAAGAATTTTACAAGCCGCTTCCTCGAGCGTGTTCCGGTATAAAACTTAGTGTGAGGATTTATTAAAAACAGCAATGCAAAGAGAGATGATCATAATGTGTAAAAGGATTTTGCTGGTGACGGCAGTGCTGGCGTTCGTCGCTACTGCCTCAGCAACCGGACAGTATGTAGGTATAGTCGTCACAACGGGAAATGGCTCCATAGGTTTCTCCAAAATCGTTCCCAAAGCGGCTTTTTCAGCAGAAAGCAAGTCTTCAATCACCCAATTGGCAGAAGGTGGCGAAAAGTTAAGTGTGGGTAACCATGTTGAGGAATCCAAAGGGCCGGGCGATAGTTTCTATTATTACACCTCAGTCGATTATTACTATATTGGATCAGGTGGTGAGGCGATTTATCAAGCCGCGATAAGGCTTACACCTGAAGAATTTGCTCCCCATAACGGCTATGCTATAACGGATGTATATTTCTATCATCATGAACAACGCACCATCGTGGTCGCATAATCATTTATGATGAAGGAACGCCGACATCACCCGGTGACACCCTATCCATTAAGCCTTATGTGGTTAACACGGATGGATGGTTCTCCCATCCTGTTTTTATAGATGGGACAAGGGACATCTGGGTCTAGTTAGAAATAACTATTACACAAGTTCACATCCCATTTTAGTTGATCAGGGACCTGCTGTTCTGGGGAAAGGGAATTGGTATTACTCCCCCTCTTTATTGGGCGACACACTATGGCACCAACTCATTGAGTTCGAACGATTCTATCTCCCGATGGACTACAACTGGAATATCGGAGCGATAGTTGGGTATTAGGGCTTGCTAAGACCTGAGAAATTCGCCCCCTCCCTCTTCCTAATTTACCATGTGATTTTGGGCATAGTTCACCTTTTATGGGTAACATCATCTGGTATGTGGTTTTGTTTCTGCAAAATTTTAAATGAGTGATAACGGCTCGTTGACACTCTCAAACGCTACAGATATAATTTTCTCCGACACGGAGGGTTAGCCTAATTGGTAAGGCGGCGGATTTGAAATCCGCTGGGCTCTGCCCTTGGGGGTTCGAGTCCCTCACCCTCCGTTTTTTATTTGTCCTTGTAGCTTTAAAATAGTGCCGAAAATCAGGAGGTTTTAAATGCTTTTTCCGATCAGGGATGAAAACCCATCTCGTGAAAGGCCTATCGTTAATTACATCCTCATCGGGATAAACATTCTGGTTTTCCTTTATGAGATCTCCCTCGGTTCTAATACGCGAACCGTATTCTTCCATAGATTTGGCATTGTCCCTTACGAATACACTCACAGGGCTGATATCTTTGTGCCGAGTGCTATACCTATCAATTTGATAACTGCAATGTTTATTCATGGTGGATTCTGGCATATATTCGGCAACATGTGGTTTCTTTACATCTTCGGTGATAATGTGGAAGATGCAATGGGTCATGTCAGGTATTTGATTTTCTACTTGCTATCAGGAATTATTGCGAGTGCAACTCATATCATCTTCAATCCCGGTTCCAGAGTTCCCATGATAGGGGCATCAGGTGCTATTTCAGGGGTTCTTGGGGCGTATTTTGTGCTTTATCCGAGTGCGCGAATTGTATCGATCGTTTTTCTCGGGTTTTTTATAACTTCTGTTATCCTACCCGCATACCTTTATCTCGGAATTTGGATAATTATGCAGACAATTTTCGCTTTCAGCTCCATAGGCGTTGATGCCGCCTCGGGCGTTGCGTGGTTTGCTCATGTTGGTGGCTTTGTGGGGGGTATTCTTCTGTTGCCATTGTTTGCGAGGAGGAGGCGAACTCCCCCAAGAGTTTACTGGTGGTGAAATCTTTATCTTTCATAAATTCAGGAGGAGGAAGATGAACCTTAGCAAAGGCTTAATGGAAAGCGCAAAGAGGCATTTGGACAAGAGTGCCATCTATTTTACAGGCAATTGGATATCTTACAACGAGCTTGAGAGAGCAACGAATGCGCTCGCGCGCAGGCTTTACTCGATGGGAGTAAAGCCCGGCGTTCATGTGGGATACCTTCTATTTAACACACCTAATGCGGTTATCACTTACCACGCGGTCGTCAGGGCAGGCGGCACCGTCGTCCCCATGAATTTCATGTTCAAACCTTACGAGCTTTCATACCTATTTGATCATTCCGATATTTCGGTTCTGGTGTATGAGCCTCAGCTGGAGGAGTTGGTAAGGGCAACCCTCGAACACAGTCAGAACAGGCCAGCTCTTTTGAGAAGTGACGAGTTCCAGTCCATATTTTCGTCAGAGTCAGCTGAACCATACATTACTGAGATGGAGCCTGACGACACGGCTGCTATACTTTACACATCGGGCACCACTGGTCGGCCCAAAGGTGCAATGTTGACTCACAAAAACCTGACATCCAATGTGGATTCTGTGATAGATGGCATCAAGGCGACGCCTGAAGATGTCTTTACGCTTGTCCTTCCCCTGTTTCATTCTTTTGGCATCACGGTTGGCATGCTCACGCCTCTGACGCTCGGCGCGCGGATAGCTTTGTTGCCGAAATTCATGCCCGATATGCTGCTTCAGACGATCCAGTCAGCCGGTGGGAGCATCTTTATGGGTGTTCCGTCGATGTTCGCTGTGCTGGCCGATGTTCCTGACATAAGCAAGTGGGATCTCTCATCGTGGAGGTTTTCGATTTCCGGAGGCGCACCTATGCCGCTGGCCGTGATGGAGGCGTTTGAACAGAAATATCATGTCCTGATTTACGAAGGAGATGGCCCGACAGAGTGCTCTCCTGTCACATCGGTTAACCCTGTGGGTGGGAAAAGGAAGCCCGGCTCGATAGGCCTGCCGATTAAGAATGTTGAGATGCGGATCGCAGATGACGAGGGCAATTTCCTGCCGCCGGAAACCATCGGCGAGATAGTTGTCAAAGGGCCGAATGTCATGAAGGGATATTACAAAGATCCTGAGGCCACTAAAAAAGCGTTTTTCGGCCATTACTTCAGAACCGGGGACATAGGCAAAGTCGATGAGGATGGCTATTTCTACATACTTGACCGCAAAAAGGACATGATAATCTTTGACGGGCTGAACATATACCCGCGCGAGATAGAAGAATTGCTTTATAAACACCCAGCTATCAAAGAGGTTGCGATCATCGGTGTGCCACATAGGCTACATGGTGAGATACCAAGGGCTTACATTGTATTGAACGAGGGGTATAACCTCAAAAGGCGTGATGTTGTCGAGTATCTTAGACCGCATATAGCCCATTTCAAGCTACCCAGAGAGGTCGTTTTTGTTAAGGAGCTTCCCAAAACGGCCACCGGGAAAATAGCCAAGCATGTCCTCAAGAAGATGGCACGAGGCGAACACGGTCAACAATGAAACTGTTTTTGCTTTACTACTCAGGCGCGGGTAACACACAGCTGGTCGCCACATACCTCATGCGGCAACTCCGCCGTATGGGGCATAGCGTTACGACCAAATTTGCCAAAAAGGGTCTCAAGTTACCATCCATTTCCGGGTATGATGGGCTTATTGTTGGCAGTCCGGTCTATGCCTATCAGCCTCCGGACACGCTCCTTGAAGTCGTGAAACATCTACCGAAGCTTAAATCGATGCCAGTTTACACATTCATGACCAAGGGGCTTATATCGGGGAATGCGCCTCTCGCCCTTGCCAACGCAATAGAATCAAAGGGCGGAATTGTCATCGGACACTCTGAGATCCTTATGGCGGATACGCTTTTCCTGTTGACATCGCATAGGGGTTCATTGTGGGAGTGGTTCATGCTTCAGGCCAATATGCTGGCTGTTAGGCAGATCAAGCGACTGCCGCACAAAGTAATCAAAGCATTTGAGCGCAAGTCCCGATACAGATTCAGGAAAAAGCTCTATGTCCCGCTTACCAACATCATCGCTCGAGAATTCCACAGGTTCGTCGAGGAGAAAAGCAGGTTGTTTTTCGCGGATGAGAAGTGCGATCTCTGCGGTGCGTGCGTGGGCCTGTGTCCCAATTCCAACATCAGGATTGTTGATGAAAAGGTGATTTTTGGTGAAGATTGCGACCTCTGCGTTAGATGCGTGCACAGGTGCCCTCAGGAGGCTATCCAGATAGGCAGATACATAGCTAAGGCGCCGAGGTATGTGCCGCAGCGGGACAGATACCTGCGTGAGCTTATGAAATAAAAAAGGCCGCTTTAAGCGGCCTTTTTCTTCTCAAGTGGCTTGAAAAGTTACTTGATTTCGATCTCGATTTCTTTCGGTTTGGCTTTCTCGGATTTGGGCACCTCTATCACCAGGATGCCATCTTTGTATGAAGCTTTGGCTTTGTCGGGTTCCACAGGTGCAGGGAACGCTATCGCTCTCTGGAACTTACCGTAAGCCATCTCCACCCTGTGGTAGGTTTTCCCTTTCTCTTCTTTCTCGAACTTGCGCTCGCCGGAGATCAGGATGCCGTCCTCGGTGACCTGCACCTTGATGTCTTCTTTCGACATGCCCGGAAGCTCAGCTTTCACGATGAACTTGTCCTCCGTCTCCTCAAGGTTTATCGCAGGATACCACATCGTCTCGCGCTCGACCATCGCAGGAGTCCTGCCGAAAAAGCTGTCAAAAAGCCTGTCAATTTCATCTCTCAGATTTGTTATATCCCTCAGAGGATCCCATCTGGTGATGTCCATCATGCCTCTCACCTCCTTTTTGGATTTTCCCTGACTTATTTTTCAAAGAACAGGTTTGATTTGCAGAATTAAAAATAAAAATTCAGCAAGTGGTTGTCAAGGGGGGTAACACGCTGGCTACAAAAGATATGCAGCGGCTCGATTTTTCGCTGATGAACCAGTTGAGGAGCGAATTTACGGACACACGATGATGTTTCTCCACCACAGACAATCTGCGCAGGAGGGAGAATTGCCCCAGCAGTCGTTTTCTGTGTCCTGCACAAAAAAGCAACCATCGCGGAAATCGCAATCGGTGCACGACGGAAAGAGGTTGTTTTTCACCTTGAAACGGAACCATGTGTATTCGCGCGATGTCCAGATTTCGCCGAGTGAGCTTTCCATGATGTTCCCGAACGAATGTGCGTGGATTTCCTTCGGAAGACCATACACATACTCGGTTGACGAATGCAGAAAGCGGTAGCATGGCGCGACTTCACCATCCCACCTGACAACTGTAGCCTTCTTTTCCACGAAATTGCAGTGCCTTTCGGTTTTCAATTCGAAGTGGGGCAACTCAGATTTCACACGGTCAACGATGTATTCCGAAACGAACTTTCTCAGGTCTATCCCTTCAGGGGGATGCACATACAGCGGCAGATGTGTATGAGCTTCAAATACGGGCAGTATGTTTGAGACTATCACGCGCCTGACACCGTGCGGGATAAGTTCGGACAGCGTGGCAGGGAAGTCCTTATAGTTCTGAGTGGTCAAAATGGTCTCTATCGAGATTGCAGGTTTGCCAGTGCCCTTTTTCTCCTTCATTGCTTCAATTCTTTGTAGCAACTTTTTGACAAATCTAACGCTTGGATGGCCGTAATCGCCTGTTTCAGCGGAAATTATCAGCTCATCTATGCGGAGATCTATGATCTTTTCAAGCGTCTGGCGAATTAGCAGGGTGCCGTTGGTGGAAACTGAGAGCAGCAGGTCGCGCTCCTTGATCTTTTTCGCCATCTTGAAGAAATTTGGGTTTACGAGCGGCTCGCCTATACCTCCAAACAACACATGTTCAAGTTGAGGGAAGTCGTCTAAATCGGAGAGCAGCTTCTCAAATGTGGAATACTCCATCGTGCCGAACTCTGATTTGAACGCATTTCTGAAGCACATCGGGCACTTCAAGTTACATTCCGACGACAGCTCTATGTAAAGTTTCTTTAAATCATACTGTGGCTCTATGTCCACTGTTATACCGGGCGAAAGTGCGAATTTATAACCCATCGAAAAATCCTCCTGCGATCCAGATCAAAATTGCGGGCTCAGGGGCCCTTAAAACTATTTTTTCTTCGGATTTCCAGAGTTCTTTGCCTTCTTGCCCTTGGAACCCTTTCCGGACTGATCCTTTGGTGTGGCCTTCTTGGCAGACGGGTTCATGCCGGTCGTGTCGCTCGTCGTCTGCTTGTATTCCACGCCGTATTTCTTGCGGAGCTCTTCCTTAAGCTGCTCAAACAGCTGTTTCTCTTTCTCGCGTTTAAGTTTCGCCTCTATCGAAAGCTTAACCTCATCAAGCTTGCGGTATTTTTCAGGGTGTTTGGCAAGGAGCTTGAATATCACGAAGTTGCCTTTGGAGGTTTTAAGCATCTTGAGCTCGCCGGGCTTCATCTTGAATGCCGCCTCAGAAACCTCTTTCGGGCTGGCGCCTTTCGTTATCCCTTTTAGCAATCCACCCCTCTTACCATCAGGTGTGATCGAGTATTTCCTTGCAAGGGAATCGAAAAGTGCTGAGTCTCCTTTGGCTTTTTGTAGGATGTTGAAGAGCGAATCTGCAGTGGCGCTGTCCTTGACGACTATCCGTATGATATCAACACGTTCGGGCACTTTGTATTCGTCTTTGTGCTCTTCATAGTATTTTTTGATTTCGTCGTCCGTGACATTAACCTTATTCCTGACTTCTTTGTCGTAGAGTGCCCTCTGGAGGATGAGCGTGCGCTGCTGGTCCAGTTTCCTGCGGACATCGGAATCGAGGTAAAGCTGCTGCTTTTCGGCCTCCATCCTCATCAACCTTTCGAGAATGAGCTGCTCGAGGAGCTGTTTCCTACCCTCAGGTGTCTCATATCTTGTGCGGTAGAAGGGCGGTATCTCGTCGAGCCTATTTTCCAGCTCCATCTCGGTAATCGGTTCACCGCCCACAACGGCGACCACTTCAGGCACATTCTTTGCAAATACCTTGTCGATCTCTTTCATCGCCTGCTTGGAATACCATTTGAGCATCTTGTTGGTCTCTTTTGAATATTTCTTGCTGGGTCTGAAGGCGGAATCGATAACGACGGTCTGGAACTCGTCAGCGGCATCGATATATCTGCCGAGTGCCTCATAAGCAAGTCCTTTGCGATAATGGACTTTCACCTGACGTGGGTCGTCTTTGGGAATGAGCTCTGAAGCCATGATTATGTGAGCCAGAGCGTCCTGCGGAGAGTGCATAAGGTCAAGCTCCATGTCAGCCATTTCGAGAAGGAGGTCGAATTTGCGGCCGTTATCTTTGCACTCCTTGATCGCCGCCTGATAGAGGCTATCGGCTGCCACATAAAGCCCCTTTTCCTTCATCTCCCGTGCCTGCTGTGCGAGAGAATTGGCATCAGCAAAGGCAGATACAACAAATGCTGTAACGAGAAGCAGCAAGGCCAATCCCGTTTTTTTCATGATAAATCCTCCTTGTTCATGAGAAGAGTTTTAACAAAATTTGCATAATAGCCCCTGAGCCCAACAAAACCAACACATTATCGTCTATGGGCGATTCAATAAGTTCAATCGCCGCTGCTGAAATCGCACCTAACACTCGCACGATAAGCGTAAGCGTAGGATACATGAACCCTGCAACAAGTGCCACAGTCAGAAAAGCCAATGACCCCTCAATAGATTTTGAGCCCCAGATCCTGTGTTTCCCGAAATTCCTGCCAACTATGCTTGCTACAGGATCGCCAAGGCTCAGAAAAAACAGCGATGTTATCACCACATGCCAGTTAAATAGAAACGACGAAAGGAGAGCAGTTACGACATACGCCGTTGCCCCCGTGAGATTTTCAACCTCCTTCTTTTTAAGCATGTCCCCGAAAAGTGCATTGAATATGTTGTGAAACAGGCTTGTTTCAAGTCTTAAAAATTCGGAAATAACGGCAATTAGAACGAGCACTGCAAGGAAAAACCTCCCCCTGTAAGGCCCCATCCTCACGAGGATAATGGGCAGCAGGACTGTGCCCATGTGTATGAGTTTCCTTAAAAGCTCCTTATCGGGCCTTAGAAGTTCACTGTTATCGAAATTCTGTGGCTTCCTCCCAATGCTGTATGAGACAGAAAAGCGTAATCTATTGTTGCCCATTTTGTGCTGAACCCCGCTCCAAATGCAGGAATTGTGCGGTCAAGTCCTGCTCTGACCGAAAAACTATCCCCATCGTTGATGACCTTTTTCTCAATTCTGGCTTCCACTCCTATGTGTGGATCGACCGACATGATGCCGATGTTGAAGGTTGACGCCGCTCGTATGTTCTCGAACCTTATCTCTGCCTCGGCGACCGATGTCAACCAGCGATAAGAGTATGCTATCCCAAGTCTGGCGTTTGGAAGCACAGCCTCTTTTTTGCCTGTTGACCAGATTATGGGCGTTGAGGAGAGGTCATGAACAACCGCTCCAACCCTCACGCCCCCAATTCTTTTTTGAACGCCGATGTCAAGCCCAATTCCTATCGCCGTAATGGTGTCAATGCTCTCATGGACAGCCTTGATGGCAATACCGATATCGCCTTTCGCTGCCCCGAAATACACGGTGCTGAAGTTGTAATCGAATTCGCCGACAGGTACTACCGTGCCGGATGTGGTGTCGTAGGATGTCCTTGTCAATCCAGCTGAAGATACCATGTAGAGCCCGGCGGCAAAGCCCCATGCCCCTTTTTTCATGCCTGCCATGATGGAGTTCACCGAAACCATGCCCGAGAACGATGAAGCATGGTCGAGCATGACCTGTTTGCCGTCCATACGGGAGAGTCCGGACGGGTTCCACATCAAACTACTAACCCCTTTGCTAATGGGGGTCATAGCCGATCCCATCCCGGTTCCGTAGGCTCCAGCAGCGAAATAGAAAGGCTCACCAGCATATTTACCCTGCCCAAATGAGATTATTGTCCAGATCAGGAGTGCTTTCATATGGCGTTTATGATATTTCCAGTATGCAAAATGTGTCAATGATTTTGAGGTTATTCCGGGTTCAATCTTGCAATATTGTTAATCTGTTAGATTGGTTTTATCATGATATGCAATACATGGAGGTGTGACATGGCAGCGAACCGTTATTACGGAAAAATTCTCGATATTGACCTTACAACTCAATCCTATGAAGTCAAAGAGTTCCCTGAGGATTGGGTTTATAAATACATCGGCGGCAAAGGAATAGGTGCAAGGATTTTGTATGACGAGCTGAAGCCGAACACCGATCCGCTCAGCCCTGAGAACATCCTTATCTTCATCCCCGGTCCTCTGTCAGGCACGATAGCACCGACTGCGGGGCGATGGGCGATTGTGACTAAATCTCCGCATACCGGCCTTTATCTCGATTCTCAGGTTGGTGGCCATTTTGTGCCAAAGATGAGGAAAACAGGCTACGACATATTCGTAATTCGGGGTAAGGCCGAGAAACCCGTTTACCTTTACATCGATGATGAAAAGGTTGAGTTTCATGATGCTTCGTTTTTGTGGGGGAAAGGCATTTTTGAGACAGAGGACACCCTGAAAAGCATGTATCCCGGCTCAGAGGTCGGTTCAATAGGTCCTGCTGGTGAAAATCTGGTCACATTTGCGCTTATTGGGTTTAACAAGTATCGTCATGCGGGAAGGGGCGGTGCCGGCGCCGTTATGGGGTCAAAGAACCTCAAAGCAGTTGTTGTGAGAGGCACTAAGAGACTTGAATACTATGATCCGAAAGGCTTGAGGGAACTGACGCGCGAGCTGAACAAGATCATCGCCATGCATCCGGTTATGAAGAAAAGGCGCGACATTGGAACTCCGATGTGGGTTAGAATGGCTAACGAAGGCGGATTCCTGCCCACGCGGAACTATTCAAGGGGCGTTTTTGAATACGCAGAGGAGATTTCTGGCGAGAGGATGAGGGAAACCATCTGGGTCAGGAACAAAGCGTGTTATGCCTGCACCATAGCCTGCGGTAAGCTGACACATGTCCGTGAAGGCGAATTCAAGTGCACTGAGGTGGAAGGGCCAGAATACGAGACCCTTGCTCTCATGGGATCTAACACGGAGGTGCGCGATCTCAACGCTGTGGCATACGCGAACAAACTCTGCGACGATCTCGGACTTGACACGATTTCCATGGGCAATGTGACAGGTTTCGCAATGGAGGCATACGAGAGAGGCCTGATAAAGGATTCGGATGTGGACGGGCTTGAGCTCAGGTTTGGAAACTACCACGCCATGATCGAGCTCATCAAGAGGGTAGCCTACCGTGAAGGCGCTGTTGGAGAACTGTTCTCGCATGGCGTCAAACCGGCTGCCGAGAAAATAGGACAGGGGGCCGAAAAGTTTGCCATCCATGTGAAAGGCCTTGAGCTTCCGGGAGTTGAGCCGCGCGCATCGTGGGGTATGGCGTTGGCTTTTGCCACAGCCGATCGCGGCGGATGCCATCAGAGATGCTGGACGCCTACGGCTGAACTCAACGGTATTTTACCAAGGTTTTCGACCGAGGGCGTGCCCAAATTCGTCAAAGAAACCCAGGACGAGAGGGCTGCCTGCTTCTCGCTGGTGCTTTGCGATTTTGCCCCGTTCGATGTATCCCATTTCGCAAAACTTCTCTACTACGCAACCGGCGTCGCACTTAGCGATGAAGAATACCTTAAGGCTGGCGAGAGAATTTGGAACCTCGCAAGGATGTTCAATGTCAGAGAAGGATTTACCCGCAAAGATGATACGCTTCCGGGCAGGATAATGGAGGAGCCAGCTCCCGTCGGCCCGGCTAAGGGACTAAAAATCACTCAGGAGATACTGGATAAGATGTTGGACGAGTATTACGAGCTGAGAGGCTGGGACAAGAACGGCATTCCGACCGAAGAGAAGCTAAAAGAACTTGGACTGGAGTGGTAGATCGATTTACGACCGTTTTCTTGCGGCGGGGCGAAGCCCCGCCGCAAACTTTTTCCTCACCCCGTAAAGCAATGACATGGCATCAAAACATCAGGCCGTATCTGCCAAACGGATGAACCTTATCCAACCTACCTTTGGCTAATCATGGACCGTTTCCGAAATCTGTGTGGAGTTTCCTGTTCTTTTCCGCGGCATTTAACCCTGATAACGGGCAAAGGCTGTCCTGTTACGACGATCGGCATCCCATTTTGACTCTGAAGATTAACAGATTAAGCCAGGATCAACTCTTAAGACACTACCTGTGGCGGGCAGATCGAGAGGATTTTTTCAGAAGCGGGTTAACCGAGGGGGCTGCCTCTTAAGAGGCAGCCCTGTGTCGGTTATTGGCCTGGGCATTTATAAATCTTGGCCGTCTTGAATGCCAGGGTGAAGCTGCCGCCGAGTGCGTTCAAAAGGTAATCAACCACTGTAAATTCAGTCTGAACGACAACATTCCCTTTCTGAGGCATTATGCTTGATGTGGTGTTATCCCCAAGAGGCACAAGACCATACAGCAGATAAACATAACGCTTCTGAGCATACAGAGTGCATCCAGCTATGCCTGACTGTCCTGTCTGAGCCAGTTTCA
>WGAI01000038.1 GCA_015489175.1 Caldifarciminota bacterium
CGCCTTTTGATTTTTCACGCCCTGCTTTAGATTTTTACCCACTCGGAGGTCGATATGCGATACTGTGAGGTGGTCTTGCCGGGCGTGTCAAAGCCGCTTACCTATTCGATACCAGCCGGTTATGATGCGGAGCCTGGCCAGCTTGTGCTTGTCCCGCTTGGCAACCGAAAAGCTTACGGCATAGTCACATCGCTTGATCCGTCTTTCGTGCCGGATGACACGAAAGACATCATCGAGATCGAGCCGCTTGTTGTGCCGCATCAGCTTCTCAAATTGGCCAGATGGATATCGGAATACTACCTCACGGATCTGGGTCACACATTGAGGTTGTTTTTCCCGCCGGGCAGCCTCAGGATGGAGGTGCTCATGGTCAGAGCCGTCAAGCAGCCAAACGAGAGGCTGGACGACCTGCAATCGAAGGTCATGGGCTACCTGCTGCAACGACAGGGGCGCTGGGTGCCGATGAAAACATTGACCTCCGTGTTCGGAACCAATGTCCCGACGGTCATCCGCTACTTCCAGACCAAGGGGTTTGCCGAAATGCGGTATTTCATGAGACGGCCGAGAAAAAACGGGACGCAGGTCGAGAGATTCCTGCAACACGCCGCCTCGGTCGAGCTGCCTGTGAAGCCGTCACCTGAACAGAAGCGGGCGATCGAACTGGTTGCTCCGACCATAACCGCACGCCAATTCGGCTCGTTCCTGCTGCACGGCGTTACCGGAAGTGGAAAAACATTCGTTTATCTGGAGCTTGCGAAAGTGGCGCTTTCGGCGGGCCGCAGCGTGTTGATGCTGGTGCCTGAGATCGGGTTGACACCTCAGATCGCGGCACAGTTCATAAAAGCGTTCGGCGAACAGGTGGGCATCTACCACAGCAAGTTCACCGCCGCAGAACGCAGATGGGTATGGCGCAGTGTCTATGACGGCTCGATCAAGGTGGTTGTTGGCCCGAGATCCGCCCTGTTCCTCCCGTTTAAGGACCTCGGCCTAATCCTCGTGGATGAGGAACACGATTCTTCATACAAGCAGAACGACAGCCCTCCGCTCTACAACGCGCGAGATGTGGCCGTGGTGCGCGCAAAAATGGAAAAGAGCGCCGTCGTGCTCGGCAGCGCTACACCATCGGCAGAGTCGTATTTCAACGCCATGCGGAAAAAATACATCTACATCCCGATGCAAAAACGGGTTGTGGGGTATCACGCCCCAAAAATCACCGTCATCGACATGAAACAGGTGAGATCCACCTCACCGCTCTCCATCCAGCTCCTCGAACGGATCCAGGAAACAGTCGCAAGCGGAAAACAGGTCATCTTGTTCCTCAACAGACGCGGTTTTTCGCCTCACATCCAATGTCTGGACTGCGGCTATGTATTCAAATGTCCAAATTGCAGCGTTACATTGACATACCACAGGAGAGAGCGGAAGCTCATGTGCCATCTGTGCGGTTACGAGCTGCCCGCGCCGGACACCTGCCCGCGATGCGGCTCCACGAGGCTCAAACCTATTGGGACAGGCACCGAAAAGGTCGAGAACGAAATCCTCAAGGTGCTGCCCAATGCACGGATACTCAGAATGGATCTCGACACCACGCGGAGCAGAAAGCACGCACACGAGGAGATTTACGAGAAGTTCAGACAGCATGAGGCGGACATCCTGATCGGCACCCAGATGATCGTCAAGGGATTCGATTTTCCGAATGTGGCACTTGTCGGCGTTGTGCTCGCAGACATCGGGCTGAATTTGCCGGACTTCAGGGCTGAGGAGCGCGTCTTCCAGCTGATCACGCAGGTCATTGGAAGGGCGAGAAGAGGTGGCATCGTCGTAATTCAGACCTATTCCCCGAATTCACCTGCCATAACTTATGCCCTTAGAACTGATTATCACGGGTTCATGAAGGAAGAACTTAAGCGGCGGAAGGAATTCGGTTATCCGCCATTCAGAAGGCTCGTCTCGATAATCCTATCCGGGAAATCGCTTGAGAAGGTCAGACAGGCCGCTGACATGGTCTATGAAAAGCTGACTGCCGTTGAAGATGGCAATGTTGAAATCTATCCGCCGTCGCCAGCGCCTATCGAGAAGCTCAGGGGCAAATATCGTTACAGGATTTTGCTCAAGGGCATGGCGCCTTACGCAGCCCAATCGGTCATCCGCAAAGCCGAAATCAAACCCCCCTCGAGCATCCACATCATGTATGATGTTGATCCTCTCGATATGCTCTAACCCCTCGGATGGCATTCCGCCAGCACTTTTTTCAGCCCTTCGAGATCCCTCCTTGTGTAAACCTCTGTCGTTGAGATTGATGCGTGGCCGAGCAGCTCCTTAATCACCATGATGTCACAGCCTCCGGCAAGCATGTGAGTCGCAAAGGTGTGCCTGAGAAGGTGTGGGTGGAGCCGATAGCCAAGTCCTATCTTCTCCCCGTAGTCCTTCAAAATCTTCCAAAACCCTGTTCGCGACAACTTGCCGCCCTTCGCATTCACAAAGAGGTAAGATGTGCGCCTCTTGGATGTTAACGCCGGGCGCGCCTTGCGAAGATAATCCTCAAGCGCTTTAGCAGCATGATTGCCGAACGGCACCAACCGCTCCTTTGCACCTTTCCCCTGACACCTCACTATCCGCTCGTCCAGATCCAAATCTCCGAGCTTCAAACCGAGTAGCTCAGATACGCGCATGCCCGTGGCATACAGGAGCTCCAGCATCGCCTTGTCCCGCATGCCTTTGGGCGTCGATATGTCAGGCGCATTCAAAAGTTTATCAACCTCCTCATAGGAGAGCGCATCCGGCACCCGCTCGATTTTCTCAGGATAATCCAGAAGCTCAGCCGGGTTCCTGTCGATGATCTTCTGCGTCACCAGATACCTGTAAAACGACCTCACCGCAGAGATGATTCTCGAAACCGTGTTCGATTTGAGTCCTTGCTTCTTCAAGTGCTCCACAAACCTGTCAAGCACCTTGATATCTACCTTCGACAGATCAAGTCCTATCCCACTGGATTTCAAAAACTTCACGAACTTGTTCAGATCTACCCTGTAAGCCTTTGCAGTGTTCTCAGAATAACCTCTAACCGACACAAGGTAATCGATGAACCGATTGACAACCTCAACCAAACTATCCATGACTTAACACCTCCATTTGAACCTGAATGGATTATGCAACAAGTTTCATCAAGGAGGAGGCCTGCCCATAGCTCCCTTCCCATCAAAAGAGATTACTCCTTGCTCATAGGGATTTTAAGGCCGTGCTTTTTGGCCGTTTCCACAGCGATTTCGTAGCCAGCGTCGGCATGCCTAACGACGCCAATTCCGGGGTCATTTGTGAGCACCCGCTGCAGCCGCTCGTCCATCTCCTTGGTGCCATCGGCCACAACGACCATACCGGCGTGCAGCGAGTAGCCTATTCCGACGCCGCCGCCATGATGGAACGACACCCATGTGGCGCCAGATGCCACATTGAGCATGGCGTTCAGGATTGGCCAATCTGCGATGGCATCGGAACCATCCTTCATCGCCTCTGTCTCACGATACGGCGAGGCAACCGCACCAGTATCATGATGGTCGCGTCCTATGACGATCGGGGCAACGAGCTCGCCTTTACGCACCATTTCATTTATGGCAAGTCCGAACTCGGCACGCTCGCCCTGACCGAGCCAGCAAATCCTCGCCGGCAGCCCCTGCCATTTCACCTTCTTCTGTGCAAGCTCGATCCATCTCTTAAGATGGTCGTCATAAGGGAACAGCTCAAGCACCTTGCGGTCGGTCTTGTAGATGTCCTCAGGCTCGCCGGAAAGGGCTACCCATCTGAATGGACCCTTACCCTCAGCGAACAGGTCGCGGATGAACGCCGGGACATACCCCTGAATGTCAAAAGCGTTGCTCACGCCGCTGTCATACGCAAGCCGTCTCAGGTTGTTGCCATACTCGAATGTGACGGCTCCTGCCTTCTGCATCTCAAGCATGGCCTCGACATGTTCTGCGGCGGACTCTGCGACCCTCTTGAGGTAATCATCCGGATCTTTGCGCCGCAGCTCATCGGCCTCTTCGACGGTGAGCCCTTTCGGTATGTAGCCGTTCAGCGGATCGTGGGCTGCCACCTGATCGGTGAGCACATCCGGGATAAAGCCGCGCTTCACCAGTTCAGGATGCACCTCAGCCGCATTGCCGAGCAGGCCAATCGAAAGCGGTTCGCCCTTCTTAGCAGCATCTTCCGCCATTTTCAGGGCCTTGTCGATGTCATCGGTCCATGTGTCGAGGTAACCTGTCTTGATGCGCCGCTCAATTGCCCATGGATTGACTTCGACAGCGATCATGACGCCGAGGTTCAGCGTGGCCGCAAGCGGCTGAGCGCCGCCCATCTCTCCGAGGCCAGCCGTCAGAACGATCTTGCCCTTCAGGTCACCGCCAAAATGCTTTCTCGCAGCGGCGAAAAATGTCTCATAAGTGCCCTGAAGGATGCCCTGAGTCCCGATGTATATCCAGCTGCCGGCCGTCATCTGGCCATACATAATCAGGCCGCGCTCCTCAAGCTCCCTGAAATATTCCCAGTTAGCCCACTTTGGCACAAGGTTGGAGTTTGCGATCAGCACGCGTGGCGCCCACGGATGGGTCTTGAACACGCCCACCGGCTTCCCCGACTGCACGATGAGCGTTTCATCAAGTTCCATCTCCTTCAGTGTGTTAACGATAGCCCAGAAAGCCTCCCAGCTGCGAGCCGCCCGTCCGGTGCCTCCATAAACGATCAGATTGGCGGGATCCTTGGCCACTTCAGGGTCAAGGTTGTTCATTATCATGCGCATAGGGGCTTCGGTCTGCCAGCTCTTGGCTGTCAGCTTCGTCCCCCGAGGCGCACGAATGGGCTTGTATTCGTATGACATCTCACACCTCCTGAAAGATCGTTTTTACCCACACCATCGTGGATTTTAGACAATGGCCTCCACCGTGTCAAGAAATCGATCGAAACTCAGAATTGGCCTAACAATGCAATTTTTCACAAACCGATAGACCGGTTTTTTCAAAAAATTCTGACCTATCTGCCAAGGATATATGTTCGCTCGACAGTTTGGCCGGGCGGGACATAAACGGTATCGACGATGCCGCCGAAAACGGGATGCCTGACACTAATCACATGCTTGCCAACGATTTTCATGGGGCGATCCAGAGGAGAAACGCCGATCTTCCTGCCGTCAACATAGATCTCGCCCCACGGCCTGACCTTTATCGACAGCCTGCCGCTTTCCGCATCCCAATCAAGTTTCACAGCTGTAACGCCTTCGGATACACGGACTTTTTTAACCATGCGGCCGTAAGTCGGATTGAAAAACTCCAGCTCCACTGTCCCGGTATCCACATCGATAACCGTATCTTTGATGAAGCCAAGTTTTCTGCCGTCGATTGTGACTTCGGAACGCTTGGAGACAGAGATGTGGAGCTCGCCATAGGCCACACGCCTGACTGTCCCCACGGGCTCGGCCGAAACGGTGTCCGTTATTGCACTCCTCTCCCCTGCCTCCCGATTTTCAGGGACAGGCTGCCGCCCGCTGAAGAAGTGGATTGCCGCGAAAACTGCCGCCATCAGCACCACAAGAACCGCAAGGGCATAAATCCAGCCTACGCGCCGCCTTTCGGTGGAATAGCTCCATTCTGTCAGTAGCTCCGTCACCCCCGGACGCTTCGTCGGATCCCTGTCCAACAGGGTTTTGATCAGGAGGCATGTCCTGTCCGACACATTTGGCGGGCAATCTATCTCCCTGTTTAACTTCTCCTCAACGAGCTCCCCGAACGATGTGGTTTCAAACGGAAGGCGGCCGCTCAACATCTCGTAAAGTATGAGACCGAGCGCATAGACATCGCCCTTCTCCGAATACTCACCGCCTTTAAGCACTTCAGGTGGAAGATAATACATGGTGCCAACGATCGACCCGTCAACGGTTATGGAAGGCAGGTTGAACTTTTTGGCAAGTCCGAAATCGATCAGAATTGGCCTGTTTCGGCTCAAGATAATGTTCTCTGGCTTAATGTCACGGTGGATGATGCCCTGCTGATGCAGGTAGGAAAGGGCGACGGCGAGCTGGCGGAAGATCTTGAGCGCCTCGGTTTCGCTTAACGGGGCGTTTTCTCGGATGTAATCCCTTAATGTCGGGCCATCCACAAATTGGAGCACGAGGTAAGGGACGCCGTCCTCATCTCCGCTGTCGATAAGGCGGGCGATTTGAGGATGGTTCAACTGCTTCAGGATGGCAGCCTCTCGCTCTATTCGCCTGCGCACCATCGGGTTGCTGGCTATGTGAGAATGGACGACCTTCAGGATGACCTTTTTGCCGGACGGAGTGAGCGCGAGGTAAGTCTTGCCGGAGCTCCCGGATGCAAGCTCCCTGACGATGCGGTATTTCCCGAAACGGACATCCTTATCAGCCATCGCCCCCTTTCTCCGACTCCACGCCCCACCTCTTGAGCTTGTATTGCAGGCCTCTGAGCGTTATACCGAGCATTCTGGCAGCTTTGGACTTGTTCCAGCCGCATCTTTCGAGAACATCCAGCACATACTCCCGCTCCATCTCCTCCAGCGTCTTGATGCGGCCAGAACCTCGGTGAACCTCCGTCGTTTTGAGCTCCTCGATCTGGATATCCGACTCCCTGATAAGCTCACTCGAAGCCATCACAGCAGCGCGAGCTATCACATTCTCCAATTCCCTGATGTTGCCGGGCCAGTGATACCTCATCAACTTTATAATCGCCTTGCGCTCAATGCCTTTTATCCTGTCATTCCCGTATTTGCGGATGAAATGGGACACCAGAAGCGGTATGTCCTCGGGCCTATCGCGCAGCGGCGGCATGTCGATCCTGAGCACATTTATCCTGTAATAGAGGTCTTCACGGAACCTGCCCGCCTTGATTTCCTCTTTCAAATCCCTGTTCGTTGCGGCTATTATGCGCACATCCACTTTGATCGGCCTTGTTGCCCCGATCGGCCTGATCTCATGCTCCTGCAAAGCGCGCAACAGCTTGGCCTGCAGGTCAATCGGCAATTCTGAGATCTCATCGAGGAATAGAGTCCCGCCATCCGCCACCTCAAAAAGCCCCTTTTTGGCCTGAGTTGCCCCGGTGAATGCGCCTTTCTTGTAGCCAAACAGCTCGGCCTCAAGCAAATCGGACGGTATGGCGGCACAGTTCACGCTGACCAGGTCGCCTTTACGCATGGAAAGCTTGTGAAGCATCTTTGCGGCAAGCTCTTTGCCCGTCCCACTCTCTCCGGTTATCAAAACAGGCAGGTTTGAGGGAGCAAATTTCTTGATAAGGGTCACAATTTCAATGATTTTCGGGCTCTGACCGACAAATTCGGACTTCAGCTCAAAATCCGTCCGAAGCGCCTCATAACTTTCAAGAAGCTCTCGAAACTTCGTGGCATTGCTGAGCGCAAGGGAAGCCACCCCGGCAAACGCCTTGAGAAGCTCAAGATCCCTGTTCGTAAAGAGGCCAGTTCGCGTCGTGGAATCAAGGTAAATGACACCCTTAACATCCTGTCCCACAATGAGGGGAGCGGCAATAACGGAGCGGATGGACTCAAGCACGACTGAGTCCGAGATCAGATCAGGGGATTTCGACGCATCATGGGTCAAAACGGCCTCACCTGTTGACAACACCCTGTTGACAATCGTTGACGAATAACGCTTTAAGCCCTCGATGTTTTCAACACCCGCCGCCTTAAAGATATCGCCCGACACCGTCTGCAAGAACACATATCCGCGCTCGGCCTCCATAAACTGAACCGCCTGCTCCAGAATTTCTTCGATCAGCTCCTCTGGCGAGGTCAGGCGGGCAATCTTCGTCAGTATGTTGACCAGAACCCTGTATTTATCGTTTTCAGCCATGTCATTGCACCATAAAAAGATATTCTATCGACCTTGATCGGTCTCTGAAATCGTCAACGCCGAAAATCACCCAGTAGTAAAAACCGCTGGAGAGGCTATCCTCCATCTGAAAAGTGGTGTCCTGAATGCCAACAGCCCGCATAACGAGCGTAGGCACCTGCCCGATCGGCGCCCTGTAAAGCTCAAGGTCGTATGTCACGGGATACTCGACATCCAGCGAATGCCAGACGAACACGGGGCGAGGCGGCGCGGTCACACCGCCTATCGGCGCTATCGCCTCAGGCACCTGCTGAATTATCCTTGCCAGATAAAGGTCTTCCGACAGCCTGACACCTCCATGTATGTCCTTCGCAACAACATGCATTGGAACACCTATCAGGTTGTGGATGTTAAAAGGCAAAAGCGAATCAGGGACTGCGACCGCAAAAGTATCCTCCGCCAGCTCATCCATCATAAAAGCCGTATCTCTGACAAGGAGCAGCACGGAATCCATCTCGTAAACGCCATCCGGGTCGCTGGCGTTACAAACTGCGTGTAACACATAGCTATCGCCCGTAATCGCACTGGCTATGTGCTCCGAACTCAGGATGACATCCGAAATCACGGGCAGCCTGTCAACGCGCAGGATTACCGTATCCCGCTCACCTTTAGCTGAGAACAGAACTGTGTCGAACTCAAGTATGTCGTTCCCCGAAATGCTCAATCTGTGCTCCCCCTCATCCACAAAAATCGAAAAATTGCCCGACGAATCCGTAACCGTGAACTCATCCCCATCAACGGTGACCATAGCGCCCGAAATTCCAACATCACCGCGCAGGCTTGTAACCCGCCCGTAGATGCCAGCGAAAGCGTAAGGCGAAAGTGGATCGAAGGGGTTATCCCTTGGCGCACAACCGACTACGAAAACCAGAATAACCAAATATAGAAAGTTCCTGTTCATTCAAATCCCGAAATGCCCAAATGGATGGCGTTAAGTTCCTTAACGAGCGATGTTTATGCCTATCGTGTGCGTCTCACCGAAGTATCCCCAATTTCTGTAAGCATAATCCAGTCTCAACGACATGACCCTGATCGTAAATCCAGCCGAAAGCCCGTTAAGTCCGTTATCGGCCGGACCTCTGGCGTTCAACTGGTAGCCCCATCTGAGGGTAAGAGGTTTTATGGCCGTGAGTTCTGCGCCGAATTTAAAAAGCTCAACATTGTCGGAAGGTTTATCGATCTGGAACGCTATCTTGAGCGGCTTCCATGGATTGCCCGACGCCCCAAGTCGGTAAACTATCGGCAGGGAGAACGAGCTGCATTCTGTGCATCGGGGTTTCACATCAGGCCCGAGGTTGCTGAGTGCCACACCGATCTTTATGTCTTTGTAGCCGACTTTGTAGAGGGTGGCGAAATCCAGCGCCACGCCATAAGAATGCATGTCATCGAGCACTTCATTGAACGCCTTGACACCGACGGCAGCGGAAAACCTGTCGCTGACCAGTCGGGCGAACGACACTCCGATGAGCGTCACACCGTAAGCGAAATATTCTCCGGTTCCAAACGGATGATATTCGTCCGTCCGTTCCATGGCAGGCGTGACAAGGGATGCCAGCTGGACGCCGATGGACGAGTAATAGTTTTTGAGCGGCAGCACGAGCCCCACATGCTCGATGTTGATCCCAGTAACCCAGTTGACATGGGACACTTCAAGGCATTTCTCACTCTCGAAAGCGCTGCCGGCGGGGTTCCACCACAGACCTTCGCCGCCCTGAGCTATAGAGACATAGGTGTTTCCAAGTCCGATCGCCCGCGCGCCGAGCCCCATCTTCAAAAGAACCATGGATGTCGTTCCAACTTTCTGGCCTCCAAGAATTTCAAATAGAGACTGCGAAGTGAGAGAGGATGAGACCAAAAACGCCATCACCATGCCCAATGCGATCTTTCTGCTCATTTTCCGCCTCCAGTTGTATCTGGCCGCTCGGCCTTGTTGAATTTTTCAATCCACCTCATGTTGCCATCGCCCATTATGGCGTAAAACTCGCTACCCGTGAAGGATACTGCCACCCTGAGTGGATGCGCACCTTCGATGCGCGAGTAGGCTGAGATTATGAATTCGCCTGAAGGAGAAAACTTCTTGACAGCCACATTCCCGCTGTCAGCGACATACACATTTCCATCGAGGTCGGCTGTCACATCGAGCGGATTTAGAAATAGGGTGTCGTCGGTGCCGCCATCGTGGTAAATGCCGCCAAGATGATAGAGGTTCTCGTGCGGCAGGCTCGCAGTTATGCCCTCAACCCAGTTGTGACCGGAGCTGGCAACGAAAAGCAGATCCCTCTGCCTATCGTAGTAAAGCCCGACAGGCGAGACCACATTCAAAATGCCGTTTCCCTCGCGCGCTACAGTGTCCACCACATTGCCGAGCGTGTCGTAGGCCACCACGAGGTTGTTGTCGCGAAACGATATGTAGAACAGGGAATCGCGTATAGCGATCGAGACGCCTCCAACAAATTCAGGTTTAATGATGGTGCGCTGAAGATTGCCGTCCTGAGAGAATTTCATAACCGCGGCGGAAGATGTGTCCAGCACCCAGATGCTGCCATCGAGCGCCTGCACACCACTGACCGCCCCATGAAACTCGTGATCAAGGTCAAAGTTGTTATTCCTTGCGCCGCTGAGGTAGTAGGCCAGCACAGAATCGTTCCTGATGGCGAAAACCAGCCCGCTGATGCCTACAAACAGGTCGTTGAGCTCTGCCGAGCTGTCCCATATCCCCGTTGAGACATAAGAGCTTTCAGGTGGCATTCCGCTGTCAGAAGGGATCGGTGGCATCGGATACTTGTAGCCACAACCCGACGCATAAATGGAAAAGATCAATCCGACAGCCGTTAGAAATAGATACCCCCTCAGTTTTTCGATTTTCGTCAATTTGTTATTCCTCCGGTTTCCACCTTACATCCGGATGTTTCGATGCATAAGCATCGTTGAGCCGTCTAACGGGCGTGTTGTGAGGCGCTTCGTGCAGGAGCTCAGGGTTCTCCTCAGCCTCTTTGGCGATCTTAAGCAGGGCGTCCGCAAAGGCTTCGAGCGTCTCTTTGGTCTCCGTCTCCGTTGGCTCGATCATCAAAGCTTCGGGCACGATCAGCGGGAAGTAAATCGTAGGCGCATGGAACCCATAATCGAGCAACCTCTTGGCTATGTCGAGCGTCCTGACCCCGTATTTCTTGAACGGCCTGCCAGTGGCGACGAACTCATGCATGCAAAATCTGTCGTAAGCTATTTTGTAAACATGCTTTATCAGGCTCATGAGGTAGTTGGCGTTGATCACGGCGGCCTCAGCGACTTTCTTAAGCCCGTCGGCACCCATCATGCGGATGTAAGTGTAAGCCTTCACGAACACATCGAAATTGCCGTAAAAGCCGTGAATTTTGCCGATTGAGTCGGGAAAATCGTATGAAAGCTCAAGCTTGCCGTCCTTCTCGACAACACGGGGGACAGGGAGGAACGGCTCAAGGTGCTTTTTCACACCGACAGGGCCAGAGCCCGGCCCACCACCGCCGTGTGGGGTCGAAAATGTCTTGTGCAGGTTGAAATGCATGACATCGAACCCGATATCGCCCGGCCTGACATACCCGAGAAGTGCATTTAAATTAGCGCCGTCCATATACATAAGTCCACCGACCGAATGCACAAGCTCGGCGACTTTGAGTATCTCGCTCTCGAAAAGGCCAAGAGTGTTGGGATTGGTCACCATGAACGCCGCTACATCCTCGTCAAGGTGTTTCTTCAGCTCCTCGATGTTCACAAGCCCGCGCTCGTTCGACTTGATGGTCTTCGCCTGATAGCCTGCGAGCGTGACGGATGCCGGATTTGTGCCATGCGCCGAGTCGGGGACGAGCACATACTTGCGCGGATTGCCCTGCTTTTCGTGGTATCTGCGCACGATCATCATCGAGGTGAGCTCACCGTGCGCGCCTGCCGCAGGCTGAAGCGTCACAGCATCCATGCCTGAGATCTCCGCGAGATACCCCTGCAACTCCACCATGAGACGAAGTGCGCCCTGAACCGTGCTGAAGGGCTGAAACGGATGAATCTCAAGGAAACCCGGAAGGCGAGCTGCGTCTTCGTTAACTTTGGGGTTGTATTTCATCGTGCATGAGCCGAGAGGATAGAAGCCGCGATCCACATGGTAGTTCATCTCCGCAAGCCTCGTAAAATGGCGGATTACTTCGTTTTCAGTAATCTCAGGGAGATGTGGATCATTTTTGCGAAGTAGGGAGTCGGGGATTACCGATGAGATTGGCCTTTTCTCAACATCAAGTTCAGGCAAAGAATAACCCTTCCTACCCGGTTTGGATCTATCAAATATCAGGCCTTCTTTCATCGCTTAGCTCCTTGTTTTTGCGAAATTTTAAGCTGTCGAAAACCTGTTTTCAACAAAAGGCAAACTCTGTCAGGATCTGCCGCTTTGGACCCGTATTTACAACAAAATAAGTCCATTAAACCTCGCCGTCAGATAAAATGAGACCAGATAATAGCCTCTGATGGCAATTTCAGCCGCTTCTGCCAATAAAAACACTACCACCACATGTTTAAAAAAGCCCAAATGGACTGCGATAGTCCGTCGGATAGGCTATTCTTCCTCTTTCTCCTGCTCGGCTTCTTTTTTGTTGTCGCTGGCGAGAGCCGCCCACAGGGTGAGGATTGCGATAATCAGATTGCCCACCCAGTAAACGGCTCCTGCCTGCTGTATCAAAGCAACAACGAACAGGATTGATGCCAGAATGAAGCTGATCCATGTCTGGAACATATCAGCCCTCCTGTTAGTTTTTATCGCTCAACACCGCGATGGCCGGCAGTTCTTTGCCCGCGAGAAATTCAAGCGTAGCACCGCCGCCGGTCGAAACATGACTGAAATCGGAGTTTTTCAGGCCGGCCTTGTGTATCGCTGACACCGTGTCACCGCCGCCTGTTACACTGTAAGCCCCTTTCTGAGTGACTTGAGCTATTGCTTTTGCTACTTCAACAGTGCCTCTGGAGAACTGCTCTATCTCGAAGACGCCCATCGGGCCGTTCCAGAAGATAGTGCCTTTCTCCGGCAAAGCTTTACGATAGAGCCCAATCGTTTTCGGACCAATATCGACGCCCATCCAGCCGTCAGGTATGTCCCGCTCCGAAAGCTCTTTGACCTCTCCGCCCTCAAGTTTGTCCGTGGCGATGTGGTCGATCGGCAGCAGGAATTTGTCAGGGGATTCGTCCATAAATCCCTTAACGAGATTTAGATGCTCTTCGTCCAGCAACGAATTACCGATCTTATGTCCAAGCGCTTTGAGGAATGTGTATGCCATCCCACCGCCTATCAGGAACTTTTCGGCTTTCGGCATCAGGTTCTGGATGATCTCGATCTTGTCCGCCACTTTAGCGCCGCCGAGCACAACGACGAACGGTTTATCCGGGTTCTCACGCACCTTTGACAGCGCCTCGATCTCTCTGGCCATCAAAAGGCCGGCAAGCCGTATGTCGAAATGAACGGCCATTCCGTAAGTCGATGCGTGTGCTCGATGGGCTGTGCCAAACGCATCGTTGACATAGATGTCGATGCCATTCGCTAGTGCACGCGCAAATTCCGGGTCGTTCTTTTTTTCTTCGGCGTGGAATCGGAGGTTTTCGAGGACGAGGATGTCGCCATCCCGGAGCTCCTCCTTCATGCGGTCCACTTCTTCGCCCACGCAATCGCTGGCGAATTTGACATCAATTCCCAGCAGTTCCGATAGGCGTTCAGCAACAGGCTTGAGCGACAGCTCAGGGACAACCTTGCCCTTAGGACGGCCGAGATGCGATGCGAGCACCAGACGAGCCCCACGCTCCCTGAGGTAGTTTATCGTCGGCAATGCCGCACGAATTCTGGTGTCATCTGTTATACGGCCATCTTTGATCGGAACATTGAAATCAACGCGAACGAACACCACCCTGCCACGATAGGTCACATCCTCAAGATCCCTGATCGAAAGCTTCGATATCATTTCCTTTCCCTCCATTTTCTAAGTTCTGGTTTTGAATTATATCACACAAATCTTTTTTTTGACGCAACGGCGACTGAAACTTTAAAATTTGCAGCCGTAAAAAGCTTAAGGGAGGCAATCAATGGAGCTTCTCAAAAATATAAAAGAAGCAGAGAAGAAAGCAGAAGAGATAAGGGCGGAAGCGCAGTCTGAGGCAAAACGCATTGTGGCAGAAGCAGAAGAACAGGCAAAAAAGATAATCGCTGAGGCAGAAAAGAAAGCTGCTGAACTTAAGAAAAAAGCAATCGAAGAAGCGCGGAAAGAGGCCGAAAAGCTTGCCGCTGACCTTGAAAAGGAGACAGAGAAGGAAAGAGAGCAGCTGCGCAGTGCCGTGAAAGACAAACTGGATTCAGCTGTCGAGTATGTGTTAAAAACGCTGGTGTCCTGAAATGGCGATATCAGATGTAAAGAAGGTTTTGCTTGTTGTTCACAAAGATGAGAAAGGAGCTCTCGTTAAGGAGCTTCAGAAGGCCTCAATAATCCACATCTCAGACATTTGGCAGAGCAACCTATTTGACGAACTGAAAGAATCTGAGAAACCACTGAGAGCCCAGCGCGACGACATCCTTCAGAGGCTCAAAAGAGTTATAAACGGGCTGAAGGCCTATGCGCCGCCATCTGGCGGCGGTTTATTCGGTGGCGGGCGCGAAAAGGTATCCTCTAAAGAGTATCACGAGATCGTCAAAAATTACGACCCATCCCCTGTGCTTGAGAGATACGAGCAGATTAAAAGGCGTCAGAACAACATAAAACTTGAGAAAAACACCATTCGCGACCTCGTCAACAACCTGTCACCGTGGGAGCCGATGGACTACGATGTGACCGAGTTCGGCGAGCGGGGAGATGTCGTGCTCACTGCCGGCACCGTGCCTGTCAAATCCGTGGAGCTTTTGAAGGATGCACCCGCAGAGTTTGAAGAGGTAAATCGGGATTCTAAAAAGGTTTATGTCGTAGTCGCTTATCTTAAGGAAAAGCAGAACGAGGCCAAAAAGGCTTTGATGGCCTGCGGATTTGAGCCTTTCGATTTCTCCAGCCTGAAAGGCAAAGTCAGCGAAATCCTCGCAGAACTGAAAGACAGGCTCCAGGAACTGGAGCTTGAGGAAGAAAAACTTGAGGCTGAACTCGCTGAGCTTGCGTCTGAGAGGCGTAAGCTGCTCGTAATCCATGACTACTACGCCACACTTTTTGAGAGGGAAAAGATTGATGAGCTCTCGTTCGCCACAGACGAGACATTCATCCTTGCAGGATGGGTTTTGAAGGACAACTGGGACAAATTCAACGGAATTGTGGACAAATTTGAGTCTGCTACGGTCGTTGAGCTCCCAATCTCGGATGACGAGAAGCCTCCCATTGCCCTGAAAAACAAGAAGTTTTTCCGTCCATACGAGCTCATAACTGAGATGTATGGGCTGCCGGATTTCAGAGAGGTGGATCCAACGCCGTTGCTTACACCGTTCTTCATAGTCTTCTTCGGCGTATGCCTGACGGATGCAGGTTACGGGCTCATCATAGCCCTGTTCTCGCTGTGGCTCATGAAAAAAATGGGGGCCAGCAACAAGCTGCTTGCAATACTTGCTGGCGGCGGCCTCTTCACGATCATCGCCGGTGCCCTGACAGGCGGATGGTTCGGCGATCTGTTTGTCAGGTTTAACATGTCGTTTCTCAACTCAATTCGCATGAAACTCATGTGGTTCGACCCCATGCAGGAGCCGATGAAATTCTTCTACATCTCGCTCGCAATGGGCTACATTCAAATTCTTTTCGGGCTCATGATCGGGTTCTACAACAAATGGAAACTCGGCGAGAAACTTGACGGAATAGCCAACGAACTGGCATGGATAATCGTGTTGATGGGGCTGGTGCTCCTCTATGTGGCGCATTTTGGATGGGCGAAATGGCCGATTTACCTCGGACTTGCACTGATACTTTTCCTCAGCAGCAAGAGCAAAAACCCGATACTACGCGTATTTGAAGGGCTTTACAACATCTACAACGGCATAGGGTTCGTGGGTGACCTGCTCTCCTATGTCCGTCTCATGGCGCTTGGCATGGTGACTGCCGGTATAGCGATGGCTGTAAACATCACAGCTCAGCTCGTAAAGCCGATCCCATTTGTGGGCTGGCTCATTGCAATCCTGATACTCATAGGCGGGCATATCTTCAGCATAGCCGTGAATGTGCTCGGTGCGTTCGTGCACACGATGAGGCTGCAATATGTGGAGTTCTTCACTCATTTTTACACGGACGGCGGAAAGCCGTTCCGTCCTTTCTCTGAGCGATACGATTTTGTGGAAGTTGAAAATTAGCGAGTTTCGTGTCCCCTGACGGGGGCATTTGCATTCAAAGTCATACTGAAAAGGAGGTATTTTAAATGGATATGATCTGGGGCTTGATAACGCAGATGAGTGGAACACAGGGAGGCACTGCACTCGGACTATCGCTTGCAATATTGGCTGCTGCTACCGCAATCTTCTTAGGTGGCATCGGCTCAGCTGTTGGCGTCGGACTTGCCGGCCGCACAGCAAGTGGAGTGCTTGCTGAGGATCCGGACAAATTCGGACGCCTGTTCCTCCTGGTCGCACTTCCCGGAACGCAGGGGTTTTACGGGTTCATCGGCGGCCTGTTGATAATCCTCAAAGTCGGGCTTTTCGGCACCCCCAAACCGGTTACCGCAATGCAGGGACTTCAGCTTTTATTCGCTTCACTGCCCGTGGCAATCGCTGGCCTGCTTTCTGGCATACATCAGGGTAAAGTCTGCTCTTCTGGTGTCGAGATGTCAGCCAAACAGCCAGAAGCTTCCATGAAGGCCGTTATCTACGGCGCTATGGTGGAAACTTACGCAGTGCTGGGGCTTCTGGGAACCCTTTTCCTGCTTCAGGGCATAAAACTATGAGCACAGAGAAAATTACAGACAAAATCCTTCAGAAGGCAAAAGAAGAAGCCGAAGCTATCCTGAAAGAAGCCAGAGAGAAGGCAGATGAGATACTGAAATCCGCCAGAACGGAAGCCGAGAACATCGAAAAGCGGGCTCAGGATGAAGCAGAGACCCTGAAGAAACAGGAAATCGAAAAATATCTGGGACTTAAAAAGATAGAATTCAAAAAGCAGTTGCTGTCCGAAAAGAGAAAGCTCATCGATGAGGTATTCTCAAGGGTCAGGGAAAGGATAAGATCCGACCGTGATCTGTATGTCAAACTGATGGAGAAACTTGCGGCATCGATCCATTTCCACGGCGATGAAACGGTGATTTACGGAAACGATGACATCAAGAAAGCTCTGAAATCTCAGATAGATGTCAAAGGTGTGAAATTCGAGAAAGGCGATGTTGATGGCTTCGTGGTCAAGCGCGGCGACATCGAGATGGACTTCACAATCGACTTTGTTATTGAGGAAGCAAGTAGAGAAATCGAAGCCGATGTCGCAAAGATGCTTTTTGAGAAATGATCAGGATTCCCCGTCAGGAAGACACAAGGTTTGCTCATGCGCTTGGAAGGATACGGGCGCTTGAGCCTTCGCTTTTAGATCGGCAAAAGGTGGATCGACTTCTGGATGCCTCTGAGCCGAAGGAACTCATAAACCTGCTTCAGGATTCCGATTACGGAACATGGCTCTCGGAGCTGGATTCGCCCTTCCAGTTTGAACAGGCGTTGCGCAAGGAGCGGAAAAGGGTGTATGAGCTCATTGAACGGCTTTCTCCTGAGCCAGCTATCCCCAAAGCACTGAGATCGAAATACGATTTCCACAACCTCAAGGTCCTCACGAAAGCCGCAATCGCCGAAAAGAACTTCGATCATGCCCTTGTCGAACTCGGAAATGTGCCAATCACCGAATTCAAATGGATCATGGAGAACGAGAAATACGAGAAGCTGCCGAAATACCTATCAAAGGCTTTTGAAACGGCGATAAATGCTTTTTATACTGAAAACAAAAACCCGCGCACGATCTCCATCAGCATCGACCGCTCTATGTTCAAACATTTTGCCGAAAACAGTCCCACGCAATTTCTCCGTTTCTATCGCAAAATCGAGATCGATCTGATAAACCTAAAAACCCTGATAAGACTGAAGGCGCTTAATCAGGAATCGCTCTACCCTCAGATGAAATTGGAAGGCGGCACAATCGATCCGTCCGAAGCGTTGAACGAATCGCTTGAATCCATACCGCATAAGTTTTACAGCACGCCTTACTACAACATCCTTGAAGAGGGCATAAGCAGCTACAAGAAAAACGGCTCGTTCAACAGGCTGGAAAAGCTCATGGATGACTTCCTGCTGGAGGTTTTGAGGCAGACAAAATACATCGACATGGGGCCAGAACCGCTGATCGCTTACTTCTTCGCAAAATTGAACGAAATAAAGGTTGTCAGGATGGTGTTCGTGGGAAAACTCAACAATGTCCCGCGTGAAAAGATAAGGGAGAGACTGCCCGATGTATTCTGAGGGAAAGGTGATTTGCATAGGCGAGTATGATGTGGTCTTTCCGTTCAAGGCCGTGAACCTTGAGATAAACCCTGTCACAAACGGAGAAGAAGCGCTTGAAGCGGTAAAGTCGTTTATCGATAAGGGATACGCACTGATACTCGTTCAGGAAGATTTCCTTGAGGCGATACAGCCTGTTCTGGATGAGACGGTGGATCAGCCGTTGCCTGCCATCATCTCAATACCGGGGTCAGAGGCGACGCGAGGACAGGCCTTGCTTCGGTTGCGGGAGGTGATAAAGCGGGCTGTCGGAATGGACATTTTCGTCCAGAAATAGCTCTAAAATCGACCTGTCCAGAACTCCATCATGCCCGGGTTCGCCGGGCATGTTTTTATTCCACTCCCCTGCCCTGAGTTTCCACAATCTAACGGCATGTCAGGCATTTATGTGCCTGCAAAGGCATCTTTTCGGCGAAATCGTGCAAGTTGAAAGAGAACTTTAAGTTAAAGATTTTCGGTGACCAAAAGGCGCAATTTTTTTTGGCGTTGAGCAACAAAAACGATAGCGAGATAATCTTTTTGAAAGGGAGGGAACAATGACAGGGTTAATCGTATTCATGATGCTTTCAGCGGGCCCGATTCCGGGCATCGATTCCACATCAGACTACCTTGTCTATTATGGATCGTGGAACGATGAGCTGATCTTTCGGGCTCAGGACTTCGATCTCGTCGTGCTTGAGCCGAGCAATATCACAGCCGAGCAACTTCAGACCATACGGAAAGGGCACGATGGGATTGAGGGCACAGACGACGATGTGATTGTATTGGCCTATGTCTCGATAGGCGAGGTCAGCGATGGCAACATCTCGGGCAACGGACTCGGCCCGTGCTACTACGATCCGGACAGCGACGCCATCATATACGAAAATCAGGGTTATGCCTCGTTTTACCTCGACGATGCCGACCATAACGGCGTGCCTGACCGCAACGGGACATGGGGCAGCTACTATGTCTATGCCGGCGACACCACATGGTGGGATTTTGTTGAGGCTGAGGCGGATGCAGCGCTTGCAAAGGGTGCTGATGGGCTGTTTCTCGACACCGTTGACACTGCATCGCCATGGGGCAACTACGGATGGACCGCTCAGGGCATGTCTGCACTTATTTCGCACCTGAGAGATCGATATCCGGATATCTATCTCATGCCGAACAGAGGGCTGTTTTACTTCGACCCGCATCAAACCGCTTATGCATGGAACATCAGGCCGTTCATAAACGCTGTGCTGTTCGAGTGCTACTACACTGAATGGGATTGGAACAACGATCGCGGCGTCGTCAGCCCATATTTCGACGATAATCGCGACTATTGGGCATACTATGTCAATGCTCAGGCCAATCAGGACGATGGCTTTACGGTCTTCGCACTCGACTACCTGAACCCTGAGCAATCCGATTACGATTCTCTGCTCCAGAACCAAATTCAGGTTACGATAGTGGATCAGGCATGGGTCGATTATGTGGCAACAGTCATGCTGGATGGCATCTACTACGGCGTTTTTCACAATCATCCCGATGGAGACAGGAACCCGCCGACATGGGACAACTCGGTAGGCGTCGGAACGGCGACAGCCGAGTCCACATCGGTTATACTCAGGTGGGGGCCTGTGAGCGACCAGACCGAACCCGTTCACTTCAATGTGTATTACTCAACTAATTCGTTCAACGATCCTTCTGATGCCACAGATTCTCTTTTGAATGTCCCGGCTGTCAGCGACACATACGGCATCTATGTGTGGAGATACACGGTCAACAACCTGCAGCCAAATACAACTTACTACTTTATGGTCAGGGTTGAGGATTCCGCCACACCGCCGCACGAGGATCAAAACCGGGTGGTCGTATCTGTGACGACGGGGTCAGGTGGTCAATCTGGCGGCATCACCATCGATGGCGTCTTTGACGACTGGCTGCCCGGGTATCAGTTAGACACAAACGACCATCCCGAAGAGGCAGGAGATGGGCTTGCGGCGGACGGCGACTTCGTGGATCTCTGGTCGACCTACGACACGGTCAACCTTTATTACAGCTACCTTGTGGCGGGGAGCATCGATTTCAACTCCTATTTTTATCACATATTTCTCGACACGGACAGGAATACCTCGACGGGCTATCGAGGCGAGGGCAACGATTTCTCGATAGGAGCCGACTACATGGTGGAGAACGGAACTCTATGGCACTACACCGGAAGCGGCGGTTCTGACTGGAGCTGGGAGTCTGCGGGCAGCATAAACTATGCGATAGGTGACAACAACAGCAGAATTGAGCTTGCGATTCCGTTCAGCTCGCTGAACACGACGCCGGGCTCGGTCGTCTGGTCGATCTTCAACATCAATCAGGCGACATCGCCTTACTCTCAGAGTGATATTGCGCCGAACGATTACACAAACTATCACTATCCGATAAGCTCGGCCGTTGTTGAAGAGAACAGGACGCATATTCTCAAAGGCTTCAAAATCATGTATTCAGACGGGCAGCTCATGGTAAACCTCGCCGACAGGAGCGAGCTCAAGCTCTACGACGCAGCAGGTCGGATGCTTGGCAAATGGCGGTTCGCAGCAGGTTCGCACAGGCTTAACATCGGCCTGCCATCCGGGATTTACATCGCAACGGTCAGCTCAGGAAATCGCACTGTGAGCCGAAAAATTGCGATTTTCAGGTAAAATTCAGTAAAAAACCTGCATCAGGGTGAGCCCCTGAGGTGGAGCGACAAGTATTTTAGGCCTGATCTTGCTGCGCAGGATCAGCGTCATCGTGTCGGCGGGCAGGTGACCTGCTGCCATCTCGACCATCGTGGCGACCAAAATCCTGACCATCTTGTAGAGGAACCGATTGCCTTTGATGAAGTAAACGAGCTCATCACCCTCAACCGCCCATTGGGACATCTCTATCGAGCAGACCGCATCCTTCTGTTCGCCGACGAGTATCGCGCGGAAGTCGTGCGTTCCTTCAATCTGCTTTGCAACACTTTGAAGGAGCTCAAAATCGAGCTCACGCGGGTATTCCCAGACGAACCTGCGCCGAATTGGTGACCTCCTGCCTGTGATCAGCCGATAGCGATAAAGTTTTCCTCTGGCCTGGAACCTTGCGTGAAACTTCGGATCCGCCTCCTCCATAGACCTGACATACACATCGGGCGGCAATATCTGGTTGAGTGCGTAGTGGAATTGTGGCATATCCATCCTGAGGGTATCAACTCTCAAGCTTGCCACCTGTCCTTCGGCATGGACGCCGGTGTCGGTCCTCGATGCGCCGACAAATCGGAATCGATTGTGCCTGACAAGCTGCGCTATGGCCTTTTCAAGCACGCCCTGAACTGTGCGGACATTCGGCTGAATTTGCCAGCCTTTGAAGTCCGTGCCGTCGTATTCGATGGTAAGCTTATAGACCTTCATCGCCGAAAACTATCTCCGTCAACTCGTGGAAATCGCCGATCTCGAAATTCGGCTTAACGGAAGGATACTCATTGGGCTGACCATCACGGTTGATCCAGATCGCCGTAATGCCTGCATTCTGTGCACCAATTACATCGGCTCGAAGCAGATCACCCACCATAGCGGCCTCGTCCGCCTCCACGCCAAGCCGTCTCATGGCAATCCGAAAGATCTCAGGATGCGGTTTCATGAACCCCACATCACAGGACACAACAATCGCATCGAAAAACGGGGCAAGCGGCGTCGAACCAAAATCCTTGATGAACGCCTCACCGCCCATGGTCCTGTTCGACACTATCGCAAGCTTCACATCGGCATCCTTGAGTTTCTGGAGCGATGGCAGGACATCGGGATAGATAAACTTCATGGGAGCCTCATCGACATAAAGCGAAGCGTAAATCTCGTTCCAATCGAGATCTATCGGAACATCTCCGACCCAGAATTCGACTATGCGCTTCAGGATAGCGCCGTAATCGGGCGGAATGGCGGTCGAATAGTATTCGGTGCGCTCGGCGGCCCAGATACCGTTCCCCACAACCGAGCCCATGAAATTGGCATCCCATTTGACCTCAACGCCGTGCTTGTTCAGAATCTCAATCAGTTTCTGTCCCTGTTTCCTGTAAATCTGGCGTCGGCCATCCACATCTTTGAATGTCCAGAGCGTTTTGTCAAGGTCGAAAAACACCGCTTTGTATCTCATCTCTGCCTCCTGAACTCCGACACGAGGGCGAGCGGGCACTCCTCAAACTCGCCGTTGCGTTCCACAACCACTTTGAAGCCGTCGAGCCCCATGAATGTGCCAGCTATCTCCCTGTCGCCGCAAAGGAATTTCACATTACGCCCAAGACAACACAACCAATTGGAAACATTGAAGTTGCCTGTTTCAAGCGACTTGAAAAACTTGCCCACGATTAGCTGGAGGAATTTTTCGGCATCCACTTCGCCGCGAGCGACTTTGTGGAGCGACACGGCATCGTTCTTGAGCTCAGGTGGGAACTTCCTGACATTCAGGTTTAGCCCCACGCCAAGGACATGCGTCTGAGCGTCGGATTCGATCATTATGCCACCGAGCTTCTTGCGTCCGAAGACTATGTCGTTTGGCAGCCTGATTTTGGGACAGAAATCGATCACCTCTTTGACAGTGTGAGCCACTGAATAGGCAGCGGCCAGCGACATGACCTCAGGCCGATAATCGCCCTGAAAAGCGAGCGAGAACCAGAGGCCGCCCTTTGGGGAATACCAGACATGGCCTTTTCTGCCGTAACCGCCGCTTTGCGTCTCAGCAACTACGACAAACGGCATTGGTTCGCCGTTTTTTATCCGTCGCCATGCCTCAAGATTGGTGGAATCGATAGTGTCGAACCTGAGAATTTTCATCAATGACCTCCGATTGCGTGAAATTATAACACAGGCATTTCCCTGAAATGATTTCGCCTTCAAGCTCGAACTTCTTTATCCTTTTCAACCAGACATAAGGAGGCAATGATGAAGGTCGGAATTGAGAAAACATCGCAGACGAAAGTCATTAAGGTTGGGAATGTTGAGATCGGTGGCGGCAACCGAATTGCATTGATAGCCGGCCCGTGCGTGCTGGAGGACTGGGACACCGTCATCAGGATAGCAAGCACCGCAAAAAGCGTGGCTGACAAGCTTGGAATAGGCTATATCTTCAAGGCGTCCTATGCAAAGGACAACCGCTCAAGCATCCATCACTACTACGGCCCTGGAATAGAAGAAGGGCTCAGGATGCTGGAAAGGGTGAAACGCGAGCTTGATGTCCCGATACTCTCCGATGTACACTACCCGGACGAGGCGAAGATAGCGGCAGAAGTGCTTGACATCATACAAATTCCAGCGTTCCTCGTGATGCAGACGAGGCTCACAGTCGAGGCCGCCAAAAGCGGCAAGCCCATAAACCTCAAAAAATCGCAGTATTTAGAGCCACACGACATGAAAGGCCCGATAGGCAAGGTGAAATCAACCGGAAATGACAACATCTTTTTGACGGAGAGAGGGACATTTTTCGGCTACCACAATATCATCGTCGATTTTCGGTCGCTGAAGATACTGAGGGAGTTCGGCTACCCTGTGATATTCGATGTCACTCATACCGTGCGGGTTTACGGGATACCATCGAGCGATCCGAGAGGTGGACTGCCTGAATTCGTTCCGCCACTTGCGAGGGCAGGTGTGATGTTCGGCATAGACGCTGTTTTCATCGAAACGCACCCGAACCCACCGTCGGCGAAATCGGATGCATCAAGCATGCTGCCGCTCGAATACCTTGAACCGTTGATGATACAGCTCATAGAGCTGGATGAGCTTGCAATGAAATACGGCGCAAAATGACAGAAAAATAAGCTGACGGCCTGAGCACCTTTAATGCCCGATCAGGATCTCGAACAACATGTCTGAGACACGGGAAACCACCAGGTTGTAGAGGACATGCCCCAGCGCCACGGCCCAGAAAAGTCCCGTCCGAATGTAAAATGCGCCAAAAACTAATCCTGCAATTGTGGCGAAAACGAAATGTTTAAAGCTCAAGCCGAGATGATGCAAACCGAAAAAGAGGGATGAAACCGTTAGCCCAACGAAGCCAGCTCCCAGAGCCTTGAGGACATAAGCACGCCAGATGACCTCTTCTAAGATCGAGCCCAAAAGGAACGAGACAAACGCATACAGAGATGAATACGGACCTGGGAAATTGTAAGATCTGGCAGGCCAGAACTCGAAAACAAAATTCAGAACGCCGAGCAACAGGGCAATCGCTATCCCTGCCTCAACTGCTTTCACCGGATCGCGCAGCTTAAGGACGCTTAGACTCCTGAACTCTTTAGAAATCCGCCACATAGCTATAATCGCCCACAGCGAAATATTGAAATCCACTAAAATCTGACCAACAGTGGGGTTATTTACATCAATTTTGAGAAAATATGCAATAGTGAACCAGACAAACAGAGCAACGGGCACGCCAACAGCGACTATCCATGTTATAATCTCACCTCCAATTAACTTTGCAACACAAAGTATAATGTGTTTAAAAGGTGAATACAACTGCCTGTGGAAGCGTATTTTTGTTGATATTAGCTTGGAAGGCCGAGATTGCGCTATAATATCCGCCCAAAATCTATACGGGATGCTTCGGACAACGGCTGAGGTATTGTCGGCCCGATGAGAATTGGTTGGGGGAAAGGCACTCCGCGGGACAGGATGTAAGCGGCGCTCAAATCGGCGGGGGGAGAATGATGCTTAAAGATGACAAAATCAAAGGGATAACTTTCGCTTTGCTGGCCGCTCTGGGTTATTCCTCGGTGTATGTGCTCGCAAAATACGCACAGATGTATGTGAAAACCGAGGTATTTCTGCCCTGGTGGTTCTTCATGGCGTCGATTTACAGCCTGAGCATCATCTCATATCGGGGTGAGTTAGGCCAATTTATCGCAAGTGTGAAAAGACACAGGTTTTTCTTCATCTACTTCGGCCTGTCGGAATCGATAGCCACCTTCACATTCTTCTACCTTTTGCGAATTATGAATC
>WGAI01000039.1 GCA_015489175.1 Caldifarciminota bacterium
ATGCATTGAAAAAAGCCGAGGAAGCTTACAGAGACGCTGTTACCACATTGGAAGGTCTGGTCGGCAGCGGCATGATGGCGGAACAGATGAAGCTCAGGGAGGATTTCAGAGGCTCATTTCGCGGACCATATCTGTATTATACCAAAGTTAACAATTTCAAAGACGCACTTGTGTGGCTCGAGAGGACAAAAGGTTTGAGCTCAGGAGTCTGGCCGCCAACACGGCCATGCCATCGGAAAAAGTGCCTCAGGAGCTCAGGGATGAGTGGCGCAGGATTAACGACGAACTCAGACGATACAGGGTCTCAGGCGAAAATTGGGACATAGCGGAGAAGTTGATGCAGGAAAGGGAGAAAATACTGGAAGGGATAAGAAAGTATGAGCCATCCTTCGCCCCTGCACCCAAGCCATTGGGCTACGACGACATGGTCTCTCTAATTCCTGACAGCAAAACTGCGATCGTTGAGCTTGTGGTTTACGACAGAGCCGCCGCTTTCGTTGTTTTCAGCTCACCAGTCAAGCCATCTCACGGATTTAAATCCAATAAAGATAAAAGGATACAC
This sequence comes from Caldifarciminota bacterium, assembly GCA_015489175.1. Lineage (GTDB taxonomy): Bacteria > Hydrothermota > Hydrothermia > B15-G9 > B15-G9 > WGAI01. The sequence goes on from WGAI01000039.1 coordinate 563, forward strand.
TTCAAAGAGTTCAACGAGATACAAGAGAAACAACTTCATGACGAAGTTAATAAATTTATCAATGCATCGCACAGTTCAGAATTTAAAAATAATGAACTCATGTCGGTCCTCACATGGCTATGGGATTCCATCATGGGCGAAATCGCTGAATACCTCGGTTCATACGGGATAGAGCGCATCATCTTTGTCCCGCACAGGGATTTCCATGTCCTTCCCATTCATGCAGCTTACGACAGCCACAACGACCGTTATCTCCTGGACCTTTTCGACATAACCATTGTCCCGTCGCTGTGGTTCCTCAAACACGGCATGGACAGGCGCGGCAGGATGAAGTCATCTGATAGGCTCTTCGCCGTCGTCAACCCGGACAGAAGCCTGCGCTACTCCGACATAGAGGCCTCATGGCTTGAGGAGATGTGGGAAGGCGAGAAGGTCATCCTGAGGCACGATGACGCCACAAAGAAACGGATAAGGGAATTCGCTGGAGATAGTTTCGTAGTCCACTTCTCCACTCACGGCACAAGCTTACCCATTGACGATGCATTCGATGATGCCAAGAAGATGGCCGAACAACTCAGGTCGCGTTCTCCAGAGAGTGCAGAAGAGCTGGAAAAAGGCATAAGCTTGAGGGATTGGGATGTCCTGAGGAAACACGGGATAAGGGTCGAAGATTATGCCTCGCCGCTGCGTGCGTTCCTTCTGATCAGCGGAAAGGACGGAGAGAACAGGCTGACCGTCGAGGAACTTCTCAGGGATTTCAGGTTCCGCTCGACATACCTTGCGGTCCTCAGTGCGTGCGAGACCGGATACGGCGAATTCATGAAAGTTACTGACCCCGGTTTTGGCCTGCCGGCAGGTTTCATGCTCGCGGGTGTCCCCGCTGTGGTCGCCTCACTCTGGCCTGTTAACGACCTCTCGACCGCCCTGCTGATGCGCAAGTTCTACGAGAACTGGCTCGCCGGAAACTCCGTCTCAACCGCCCTCCGCAAGGCACAACAATGGCTCAGAAACGCAACAGTTGAGGAATTGCGGCCCTATGCCAATGAGACATGGGAGTTAGTTTTTTCTCAAAGAAGCCCGTATGACAAATTAGTTTTTTTAAGAAGAACTGAGAACCTGAAATTGAAACCTTTTGAAAGCCCCTATTATTGGGCCGGGTTCGTGGCCTATGGTTTCACCTTTGAGGATGTGAAAAAAAGGAGGTAAACCATGAGCAAGGAATATTATGGCATAGAGACAGCCATACTCGATCACATCATAGGGAACAGCGGAGATGTCAAGAACTCACTGACCCCAAACGAGATAAATAAACTCTGTTCTGCGCTCAGGGAGTTCCTTAACAGCCTGAATTCGGCCCGAAACGAAGAAGATGTTGATAAGGCAAGCCTGAGATTTTCGGATGAGGTATTGAATATTCAATACTTCCTTAAAAGACTGGATACCTTCAAGGAAGATATCTATCAATGGCGTAGAGGACACCGTGGATTGGGACTGCGGAAGTTCGCGAACATAGGGAAAGACGAGAAAATAGAAGGGCTTGTGACAAACATACTCGAAGCGGCACCCGAACTCACGGAAAAAGTAAAGAGAGCCATGATAGCCATCGGTTGTGAGCCATGAGATACCGCGAACCTGTTGCAACAACATGGTTTTTGATGAGGCTGCGCAGGGAAGTTGTCCTTCCGGATAAAGGTGAGATATCCGCTGAAAAACTCAGCAGCCCACAAACTATTGAAAGGCTGAAGAATAATATAAAGCTTTCCAAAGAGGTTTTTGAGGAATTCACGAGGCGCATTCTTTCGGTCCTGTTAGACGAAAACCAGACGGAAGATGCCCTGAAAGTTCTGGTCGGAAAAGATTTTGAGGGAAGACTCCAAAAAGGCTATGAAAAGATCTACAAAAGCGAATTCGTCTCTATCTGCGGTTATGAGTGGAGGGTGACCAGGCACAAATCCGTTCATCACTATATCGATGTCAGGACATTCAATGAGATGCTCCTGATCGAGATAGGGATAGGCATTGACATTGATGGATATTCCGAAGATGTAGATAAGCTTTTGACCCTAAGAGAATTACTTCAGAGGATTAGAGATGGCTTCAGAAAAGGCAAATTCCCTCAGATAATCCATGCAGGGGAGCTCTACCGGGCAGCCGCTCAAGAAAAACCATTGGAAACACTCGAATACATACTCAGAGAAGCGTTCGACGAGGATGAGCCATCGGTGTGCGAGACCGCAAAGGGGCACTTAGCACTGTCTGCTAAAAGCGATAGCATTGAGACTCAGGCACCTACATTCTGGGCCGTTGACGATCAGAAAATCGACGGGGACAAAATAATCGAGCTGAAAAATCACTTCCGTATGATTTCCTATTTTTCAGGAAAGGCACGCTACATGAGAAAATTGTATGATGAAAAGGTCTCCCCAGAATTTAAAAAATCACTTGAAGATCTCCGTTATCGTTTACAGGCTTTTGAAAAAGACGGATCCGATATCGTCAAAATACTGAAACCTACCAAGGAAATTAAACGGCTCGACGAAGTGTTGGATGGACTTGGACGATATTACATACCGCTCAGGAGCACATTTTCAAAGATTCATGAATATCTTGACCCCATAAACATCTCAATAATCAACTTAAGGCAGACTCTCACCAAGTTAGACCTTAGATGGGAGGAATGCGATTGTCTCAAAAGGCTTTTTGACAGTGTCACTGCCCTTTCATGGCAGCTCGAATATGACATAAAGTCAGCAAGCCCGGATATCGAATTTTCCGAGGAACTCTTTACGCTTATATCCACCGAGATTCAGATTGAGCGCCAGAAACTTGAGATTGAGGAGCAAAAACGGGAACAGAGATTCGCAAGGATTATCGAGACAGTAGGCATCCTTTTAGGTGCGCTTGGCATCGGCGAGATATTCAGCGGCTCAACAGCAAAAGCATTCCTCACGTTATTTTACAAAGGATTTCCCAATTTAAGTTCTCCGGCACAGGAAATCTACGCGTTCGGTCTTCGGATTGCGTTCGCTGGCGTGCTTGGACTCGGCATTTACCTATGGATAAACAGGTCGCTGTTTGACAGGGAAAAGAAGGAAAATTCGACCAACAAAAGCCGTAGGAGAAGAAGGCCCAGACGGCCCAGACGGAGTTAATCCGTCATAAGAGCTCGGGATCAAGAATCTTAATTCGGATCTCCTTGCCCTTTTCAACGCCTTTAAGCGAGTAAACTGCGCCTTTGAGCACGCTGCCGATAATGTTCTGCACGAAGGGGTTCAACGGCACCCGCTTGCCACCGACGAATATCTGAACATTGTCCTTCTGCATCATAACGCAGTCCTTGATCGTCTTTTCGCCCTTCAAAATCAACTCCGCCATGCCGGTGCAGTCCGTGCCGCAGTCGCCGCAGTCGAAAAACGGAAGCGCGGGGAATACCTTTTCCATCACGATCTCAAGGAGCTTATCGGGCTGCGAGATCGGGTTGACCATAGGCAGGCCATCCAGCTCGTCAAGCTCGTTTGAAATCACACCGGAAAACATGAAGGTCAGCCCTGTCCTGAGCTCACGCGCCTCCTCGACGCTCTTTGCGCAGACTATCTCCGGAACTGGCAGGTGCAGGTTGCCTTCAACGACCAGCCAGTCGTTGTTGAAGTATTTGAGCAGGGTCATGGGACGCAGCCTGCGCGGGAAGATTATAGCGGTCTCCTCAAGTCCCCATGCGGCCACAGGCTCGGCGCCAGCTTCCTTGTGGGCGTAGCTGTTTGTGCCCTCGGTGTCAATGTGCCAGCCTTCTATGTGAATCGATTTGATTGAGCCGACCCTGAACCCCTCCTCTTTCAATTTCCTGATCAGGGTCGTGGCAACCGTCGTCTTTCCGCTCTTTTTGTAGCCACGAATGGAAAATATCTTCATCTTCTCCTCCTCTTTCTGTATTCCTCCGAGATCCCGTTGACGATCCCTGTCAATGCATAAATGTAGGATATCGATAAAAGCGCATAATATTTCAGCCAGCCGACAAGGATCAGGGCGACGATCAGGGTGATCGTCTGCAACGATTCGGGCGTCTTCTGCCCTTTGTAAGTCGGATATTTGATACGGCTTGTCATCAACATGGCGAGGACAAGAATAAGCATAACATAAAATTCCGTGCTCAACACAATGCCCTCATTTTGCTGCACGAGCACCGTCGAGATAACAACGGCAGCGGATGAGGGCGACGAGAGGCCAAGATAGTAATCCTTTGGAGTCTCATTACTTATGACATTGAAACGGGCAAGCCTGAAGACCACTGCAAGCAGGTAGATGAACGGCACAAACGAAACGACAAACCTGCTGGTCTGAAAGGCCACTTTGTAAAGTAGCATGGTTGGAGCTATCCCGAACGAGACGGTATCGCATATCGAGTCGAGCTGAAGCCCAAAGTCACTGGATGTCCCTAATTTCCTCGCTATTTTGCCGTCAGCCATGTCAAAAAGCATGGCGAAGAATATGCACCAGCTGGCGCCCACAAAATCGCCATTCAGCAATAACGTTATGGATTTGTATCCGCAGAACAGGTTTAGACCTGTGAAAACGCTTGGTATCGCGCCTTTTACTTTCAATCCGTTTTCTCCTTAACAATGGCAATGGTTGTCTCACCGGCTCGAACAATGTCTCCGGGCGTGACGATGACTTCAACTTTGTCGGACGGCAGCTCCACTTCCGCTCTCGAACCGAATTTTACGACGCCACACCTCTGGCCTGTGGTGACGACCTCTCCCGGTTTCAGATGGCATACGACCCTTCTCGCAAGGATGCCTGCGATCTGCCTGAAACGGTATTCCCCGATCCCGGATTTGATTTTGATGATGTTCTGCTCATTCTTCTCGTGCGTCTCCGGTCGATATGCTGGCATGAACTTGCCCGGTCTGTAATCGACTGAGACTACCCTGCCTCCGAACGGCACACGGTTGACATGGACATCCCAGAGGGACATGAAGATAGTGATTCTCACGATGTTATCGCCCTCATCGATCACTTCTATGACCTTACCATCCGCAGGGGCGACTATCGCAGCCGGGGTGTCTGGCAGCTTACGGGTCGGGTCCCTGAAGAAGAAAAACAGGAAAAGCGTGACGACTCCGACCAGCGCAGTCAGCGGCCATAACCGTAAAAGCCCAAAGCCTATGGTGAACGCAAGGAATGCAAAGATTAGATTCAATCCTTCTTTGGCAATAGTCATGCCAAAAGTTTAAGTGCGGCAGTAAAAACGGTCAAGGAAAAGCTACAACTCCCAAATTTGTGCTGGGGATGGACAGAAAATAGATTGGAAAAGCGTTTCATCGCTTTATGTCATGAACTTGTTGCGGACACTGGAAATAAACTATGTAAATTGAGCGATGAATATCCATGAGATTTTGGCGGAATTGAAAGCCCTGAAGCCGGAACTGCAACGGCGCTATAAAGTGCGTGAAATCGGCCTCTTTGGCTCATGGGGGCGCGGCGAACAACATGAGAGTAGTGATATTGACGTTCTGGTTGAGTTTGAGGAGGGGGGCCGACCTCTTCGATTGGATTGGGCTGGTGCTTTATCTGGAAGAAGCCTTTGGGTGTCCTGTAGATGTTGTGCCGCGCAAGGCGCTTCGGCCGGAATTGCGGACGGCGGTGTTGGAGCAGGTGGTGAGAGTATGGGGAATTACCGTATCTACCTTTAAAGACATCGTGGCGGTGATGGAAAGTGTTAAGCGTTTTATTGAGGGGATGGATTTTGAGGCGTTTCAGGCCGATGACAAAACGGCCAGCGCAGTGATGAGGAAGTTAGAAATCATAGGGGAAGCGCTCAAGCAAATTCCGCAAAAGGTGGGGGCGAAATATCCACAAGTGCCATGGCGTGAAATAGCGGGGATGAGGGACAAATTTATTCACTTTTATTTTGGGGTAGATTACTCCTTGGTGTGGCAGGCGATCACCGAGCGGGTACCTGAGATCAAGCGAGAGATTCAGCGGAGGCGGCTACGTCGCTTGGATGTCGGCAGCTTTTGGGTGTAAAATTATGCGGCGGCGATGGTAGTTGGATTACCATTATCATTGGGCGTCTGTGGCATATCATATGGTGAGGAGGGTTTATTGTGTTAAAAGATCATGGAATAATAAAACCTGTTGCGAAAGCCATTGAAGATGCCGCTGAAGATGCTGTTAAGCAGATATTCTCTATGTATGGTTGGAAGCTAAAGGGGCGTGAGGAGAATATCACAGCCCAGTTGGCATCGGAAATTACTTTACATTTGATGGATAAAGTGAAGGAACGTTTGAACGGGGAAGTGATAAACGGTGTGCATTTCTGGGTATATCTCTTTCGGAAAAGAGAGGAAAAAGAGGTTGGAGCGGATTTGGCTGGTGTATTTAGGTTTGAACGAGAAGGCCATGTGGTAACAAAGGCCTACCTTGCTCAAGCCAAAGTGGCAAAGGTTATCACAAATAAGAACAACAATAAAATAGTTGTTGTAAGAGATCCTCGTTTGCGTTCTCAAGTTCGCAACATGCTATCTTTCACTTCAAGTGCTTATGTGTTTCTCTATTCGCCACTTGGGGTGCGTGTTGTTTCAGCCCATGTGTTGAATCTGCTTTCTCATGATGTGCTCCGAACAGATGAAGTGCATTATCATAGTATTGGCTGGCTATATGCTGAAATGTTTAAATCGTTTGTTGGAGATCATCGGCTGGCATGTTATCTTCGGCGCTATGATATCGAGCAATTCGCCAAAGACGTAGGTGTTAGCAATGTTCTGATGATCAAAGGAGTTGTAGAGAACGACAAAGAGGAATACCTAACATGGATGTAATAGAGAGAACGAACAAGGAATGTCCAAAAAGTTTTAGAGAACAATAGAAAGAAAAACATTCAATAAATTTCATCTAACCCCGCGTTCAGCGGACGCGGCTGCACCGCGCGCAGGCACTGATGAATTTTGGGGTGTAAAATTGTGCCATATCTATGGTCGGAAACACCGCTAACACTATCGTTGAGCGGGACTATGGAGGATAGGCATAATTAAGCCAAAACTAACGCTGGAAATACTTAAGGCTGAAGCACGGCTATTCGCTGAAATCGAATCAAAACATCACGAACCTTCACTATATGGTGTCACTGATGGGAAAGCTATTGGCACTTACTTCGAGCATAAGTTTCGCCAGTATATCCGTGAAAAGTTTGACTTTCAGGAAGGAAGCTCTGCAAGTGGCATAGACTTTCCAGAACTCGAAGTCGACATGAAAGTAACAAGTGTAAAACAACCGCAATCATCGTGCCCATTCAAATCAGCACGTCAGAAAATATACGGTCTTGGATATTCCCTGCTTATTTTTGTATATGAGAAAACGGATGATCCTGAAACGGCCACTGGAAATCTCAATATTCTGCATGTCATCTTTGTCGATAAGGAGCGAACAGCAGATTTCCAAACAACGATGGGGCTTCTCCGAATTCTTGAAAACGAAGGCAATAAAGATGACATTTTGGCCTTTCTCGAAGAACGAAGGCTTCCAGTAGATGAGATCGGTGCCTCAGCACTTGCCGATGAAATCCTTCGGAATCCTCCAAAGGTTGGGTATCTGACAGTCTCGAATGC
>WGAI01000040.1 GCA_015489175.1 Caldifarciminota bacterium
GGTTATCGGAAAGCTATTTCAAGGCCTTAAAATAGACCGCATGCGAAAGGTTCGAGTTAAAGGCAGGGCAAAAGATTATCTAACGCATCCGTGGATCTATTCCAATAACATCGTCGAGGATCAAGGAGCTGCTCCTGGCGAGGCTGTTCTGGTTTACACGACAAAAAACATCTTCCTTGGCTCAGCGATATACAATCCAAAGTCAAGGATAGCGTTGAGGTTCTACTCTAGGGAGAAGGAGGAACTCGATTACATTGCCATAAAAACGCGCATCTACAATGCCCATCTCAGAAGAAGCAGAACAATAAGAAAAGAAAAAAGTTACCGGCTTGTTTTCAGCGAATCGGATGACCTGCCCGGTCTGATCGTGGACAGATACGGAAACGGCTTTGTAATTCAGATAGTTTCCATAGGTATGGAACAGAGGCGTAGCTACATAGTCGAGGCATTGGTTGACATCTTTAACCCTATTTTCATCTATGACAGGAGTGATTCTGTTTTGAGGCGGGATGAAGGTCTATCGCCGCGATCGGAGCTGATGTATGGCGAACTACCAGAAAGTGTTACCATAGAATCCGCTGGGATGAAATACCTTATAGACATCGAGCAGGGGCAAAAAACAGGCTTCTTTTTCGACCAGCGCAACAATCGCAGGATTATCGAGTATTATTCAAAAGGTGTTTCGCGGGGGCTTGACCTGTTTTCTTACACGGGCTCCTTTGCGCTCCACATGCTGAAAGGCGGCGCTGAGATCGTGTATGCGGTCGATCGTTCTCAGCACGCACTTGAGATGGTCCAAAAGAACGCTGAGCTCAACGACATTTCTCCCGATAGGATTGTCACTTTCCGCAAAGATGCGTTTGAATTTCTGGATGAAATGGCGCTCGCCTCCGAAAAATTTGACCTGATAGTGCTGGATCCCCCATCTTTCACGCGCAAAAGGAACAAGTTGAAAGAAGCGTTAAACGGCTATCGGGCATTGCATGAGCGCGCTATTGCTCTGCTTAACGACGGCGGCATGATAGCTACATTCTCATGCTCAATGTATGTGTCCCGTAAAGACTTGCTTGACTCATTTCATCAGGCGGCGAGGCGACTGCGGAAATCATTTTATGTCGTCGAGAACCTATATCAAGCCAAAGATCATCCGATACTGCTCGGATTTCCTGAGAGCGAATATCTCAAAGGATTTCTCTTTGCTCACAAGTCATGAAGATAAAAGTCCTTGACCGATACATCATAACCGAGTTCCTGAGGTATCTTGTCATCTTTTTGTTGGGCGTAATCTTCATCTTCATAATCGTCAATTTCTTCGAGCAAATCGACAAATTCATAGCCAAGAAGGCATCGATGGAGGCCGTTGTCAAGTATTACATGTATCAAATCCCTTACCTCGTTAACCTTCTTTTGCCCATAGCTGAGCTGCTTGCGGTGTTTTTTGCAATAGGGGATATGGCTCGCCGTTTTGAGCTCATAGCGATAAAAGCAGCGGGAGTTGATATGTATCGCGTATTTGTGCCGATAATCGTTATCGGCATCATCAACTCGTTCATAGCGTTTGGTATAGGAGGCTATGTTTCGGGCAAAGGAATGAGAAAAGCGTTTGAAGTAAGGATGAGGGAGATCGAAAAGCGGCATTACTCGCTCCACAGGACATTTGCGCGAAACCTCTCATTTCTGGGGAAAGGCGGGCGACTTTTTTTCTTCGGCTCAATCAATGCGGTCTCAAACAGCGTAAGCAGAGCAATGATAATCGATTTCAAGGATGGCAAAATCGTAAGGCGCATAGACGCTAAATCCGGCAGGTATGAAAACGGCAGATGGACATTTTATTCCGTGATAGAACGCCATTTTTCAGGAGATTCCATAATCGTGTTCACCTACAAATCAAAAACTTACCCTGAAATAAAAGAAAAACCGTTCGAGTTTCTAAAAGTGAGCCTTGAGCTTCAGGAGATGTCATTAAGCCAACTATACATGCACAGGAAAGCATTGAGAGAGGCAGGGCTTGATTGTTCCGAGGTCAATACGGAGATACAGTTCAGATTTGCGTTCCCGTTGATAAATTTCGTGATTTTGATCTTCGCTTTGCCTCTTGCTGCATCACTACGCGGGCATGGGAAGGCTTACGGATTTGGGCTCGCTGTATCGCTAGCATTCGTCTATTGGAACCTGATTCAGATCTTCAAAGTGCTTGGGCAGACGGGCGAATTATCTCCTTTCATAGCATCGTGGACGCCAAACCTCATATTTTTTGCTGCTGGCCTGTTCCTCAATAGCAAAGTGCAGAGGTGAAAAGAAAGGGGCGGGCTGAAAGCCCGCCCCGACAAAACCAGCGCAAATTCAGCTTTTAGACCCAGCCTCTCAGTTTCATGCCCTCGACCACACGGCTGACAGCCACGAGATAGGCCGCAAGTCTCGGGTGCACATTCTTCTCTTTATACATCTCATACATGTCGTGGAAGGCCTGGGTCATCTTCTTATCCAGTCTCTCATAGACCTCTTCGGCGGTCCAGTAATAACCTGTGATGTTCTGCACCCACTCGAAGTAGGACACGGTCACGCCGCCAGCGTTTGCGAGGAAGTCAGGAATCACGAACTTGCCGTTGTCGTGCAAAATCTTGTCGGCTTCAGGTGTTGTCGGGCCATTTGCGAGCTCGACGATGATGGAGGCTTTGATCCTGTTAGCATTCTCTTCCGTGATGACATTCTCAAGTGCTGCCGGGAACAGGACCTCAACATCCAGCTCGAGAAGCTCTTCGTTTGAGATCTTCTCGGCCTTTTCGTAATTGACAACTGAACCGGTTTCGACTTTGACCTTGTGAACTTCCTCAAAATCGAGGCCATCGGGATTGTAAATTCCGCCCTTGGAATCCGAGACAGCCACGACTTTGGAGCCGAACATCTCGGTCACGAGTTTGTGTGCGAACTGGCCTGCGTTACCGTAGCCTTGAATGGCTACTTTTGCGCTCTTGAGGTCGATGCCTCTGACCTTTGCGGCCTCGCGAAGGGTATACATGCCGCCTTTTGCGGTTGCATCACCGCGGCCGAGCGAACCGCCAACACGGATGGGCTTACCCGTGATCACACCAAACGCATTGTAGCCGACTATCTTAGAATACTCATCCATCATCCATGCCATTATCTGAGGCGTTGTATAGACATCAGGAGCCGGGATGTCTCTTTCCGGGCCGATAAACCTGCCCAGGGCACGGATGTAGCCCCTTGCCAGCCTCTCTTTTTCTCCCTCGCTCATCTCTTTGGGGTTGCAGATGATGCCACCCTTTCCGCCGCCGTAAGGCAGGTTGACGATGGCTGTTTTCCATGTCATCCATGCGGCGAGTGCCCTGACGGTATCGATAGTCTCGGCAGGATGCCACCTGATACCGCCTTTTGTCGGGCCAAGTGCATCGTTATACTGAACGCGGAACCCATGAAAAACTTTAACTGTGCCATCATCCATTCGGACAGGGATGGTCACATGGAGCTCACGCATCGGCCAACGGAGCATCTCATGGGTTGCCGGATCGAGCTTAAGATGCTCTGCCGCTTCGTCGAGCTGTTCCTGCGCTATTTTGAATGGATTGCGCTCCTTTGACATGACTATGCCTCCTTTTGGGTTTGGTAATTGTCTGGTTTATCCATAATTTTTGCCTTTTTAATGACCTCATCGCCGATCTCATGCGGATCGACGAGATATTCGTTAAATTCATGGATATTTCTGTCAGTTATCCCTATCTGGTATTCAATGCCACCTCGATGCTGGTGGCTCAAAAATTTGTTCTTTTTCACATCTCTGTTGCTCATCACCCAGTAATTAATTTTGTCAACCCATACACCGATAAAGATAAATACGTCTGCGACATCTATTTTTATCTGTTGGAAGTTCATCCAGAATGGCTTTTTATCTTCAAACCTCAATGCCCTTTCCAATATGCTACCTTTAATTTTTCTGTTTACGGCTCTCGCAGACTTAACCTCTACCCTTACACCGTCTATCCAGAGGTCGTATTCTCCGTTGTAGTCAGGATCAATGGATTTATTTGGCTTTTTAAACCTTGAATCCAGATCCATAATATGCTTATGTGCCCATACCTCGCCGAATATACGTGGAGCAAGTGAATATAGCTCAAGATATTTATTTGAAGAAACATAATCACTCCTGAGTTTTTCGTAATCCTCAAAAGATATTTTTCCTCTATCAAGCAAAAACATTAGAACATACTCATACTCGTTAAATGGGAAGACAGAAAAAAGGCCTTTCAACCTTGCATTAAGTAACTCTCTATCCTTCTCATCAAGTGTTTCAGAGAGCTCCTTTAGGTAAAGTTTTAACTTCTCTAGATTCATTTCACACTCCATATTTGTCTATCTCAGGGAATGGATTTCGCCACTGCCACCCCGTTTTCCCTGTTTTTCTGAACCTTTCCAGCCTTCTGATTGTTATCTCAGCGAAAATAGGATCTATATCGAAAGTGTAGACTTTTCTTCCTAGAATTTCACCTGCAATCAATGTGGTCCCAGAATGTGCGAAGAAATCCACCACAAGATCGTGTTTCTGACTGCTACTCTCGATTATCCTTTCGATAGCTTTCAAAGGCTTTTGTGCATAACATCCTGGTACATTCTCCTCCATACGATAAAAAACCTGCTGGATATCGATCCAGACATTGCCTGGCCGTATCGTGGCAGATTTGCTCCTCTCAAGATTTTCTGTCAATTTTCCATTCACAACCTTGTAATATCCTCGCAAAACCTTTGGAATATCTGTGTAAACAACTTTAAAGAATGGATTGCCTTTGATGTAGTGAAGCAGCTCCTGACGAACCCACATCCAGTTTTTTTGTGTGCCGTAACCTCTTTGATTCCTGAGTGTTATGAAATTTCTAGCTTTGAGGGTTTTAAATTCACGCATCATTATCATGAAATCGGGAAGTGGTTGAAAATTGTCTCTGTAATCCGCTCCTAACCAAACATATAAATGGGCATTTTCTGACATTACATTTATGGCGTTTTTGACCCATCTCCTCGAAAAGTCGAGGTAATCTGAAAGATCAATTTTGAAAAGCGATGTAGTGTTAGCGTTTCCAACGACCACATTGTATGGAGGATCATTTATTATGAGCGTTGCTTTTTCGTCTCCCATGATTTTCAAGACATCCTCAAACTTGGTTGCATCCAAAACACCAACCTTATGTCCTTTCAAAGGATCCTCCCATATCTCACCGTATCTCAACCTGCAAAACGGCAATATCTTTTTTCTAAGCTCTCCATGCAAATCTATTCTTTTCAACCTCTCGGTTGTGGAAATATTACTCATGCCACTTTCATACCTGTCAAACAGGCTCTGCGCCCTGTTCTTGCCCTTGCTCTTGCTCATGAGTTTTTCCTCCTAAGTTTCTGGAAAAACTCGCGCATCATGGCAGCTATCTCATCGCCGAATGGGCCTTTTCTAACCTTAAAATTGTGGTTGAGCCTTATGTCGGTGGGGATGGAATAGAGTGAGACCGATCCTCCGAATTTTGGGTCAGGCACACCGTAAACCACCTCTTTGATTCTCGCGAGCACCAGCGCTCCGGTGCACATAACGCATGGCTCTACGGTAGAGTAGATGACACAATCCGTCAGCCGCCAGTTTCTGATCGATCTGGCAGCTTCCCGTATAGCGATAATTTCGGCATGTGCAGTGGGATCGGTTGTGGTTTCAGTCAGGTTATGGCCTCTGCCGACGACAACGCCGCCACAGACGACCACGGCGCCTATAGGGACCTCCCCGATTTGCATTGCTTTCCGCGCCTCTTCTATCGCTTCGCGCATAAAGACTTCGTCATTGCTCATCCCTGCCCCCGCTTTCTGGCAACCCAGATTATGCGTCTGCTTTCAACATCATAATCAGAAAGATCATGGTCTCCAAAAACTTTGATAACATCAAATCCAAGTCCTTTGAGCAAGAAACTCAGTTCAGCAGATGTATAAAACCTGACAAAATTTGTTCTTTCATCTATGAGATTGCCATCCAGTAATATTTTGCGCTTTGTGTAAGCACGCATTGTAACGGCGTCAAACCAACTCTCCTCAAGGACAATATACCTTCCGGCCTCAAACCACGAAAACGGATATAAACCTTTAATCACTCTTAGAGGGTTAGACATCTCTATCAAAATCATGCCACCGGGTCTTGTGACTCTCGCAATCTCAGCTAAAACTTTCATGTTATCCTCATCGTCAAAATATCCGAAGGATGTAAAAAACGAATAAACGCCATCAAATTCGTGGTCATCGAAAGGCAGGTCTCGCATATCTCCTTCAACGAACTTGACATCAACTCCGTTCTGCCTTGCCCGCTCACGGGCAAGATTCAGGAGGTATGAGGAATAATCAAGTCCCACGACCTCAAATCCCCATTTGGCTAATTCAACCGCATGGCGACCCTGACCACACGCAAGGTCAAGAATTTTAGAACCCTGTGGCAGATTCAAAGCAGACTTTATGGCTTCAGTTTCTTTACGAATCTTTTCCGGCTGTTTGACAAACTCCTTGTAAATCTCAAAATAAATTTCATCGAAGAAGTTTTTCCACCAATCTTTCATCAGGCCTCCTTGTAAAAATGTCAAATTTAACATAAGGAGACAAAAAATAATAAAAACGCGCCCGGAGGGAGTCGAACCCCCAACCTACGGATTCGTAGTCCGCCGCTCTATCCAATTGAGCTACGGGCGCAATGCGATTCATGACCATTGGTATTTTCATCAAATTTTCAGAAGCTCCCCGGGGGAGACTCGAACTCCCAACCTACGGGTTAACAGCCCGCCGCTCTGCCGATTGAGCTACCGGGGAACTTCTTTGTCAGGTGGAAATTATATTCGGCCGTTTTTAGCCTGTCAACAATGCGTTATCACTCATTTAAAATGTTACCGAAATGATGGGACAAGCGTTAAAGATGTTCTCCGAATTACAGCCGACCTTTTGCTTCTCCACTTAAGTGCAAACCTATTTGGAGATACGGTTCAGCCACTCGTCGTTGTAAATCTTGGTTATGTATTTGTATCCGCTGTCGGGGATTACTGTGACGACAAGGTCGTCAGGCGTGAGATTTGATGCAATTCTGAGGGCTGCGAGGATGTTGGCTCCCGATGAACCTCCGCCGAAAATGCCCTCCTTCAGCGCAAGCTCCCACGACATCCGAAAACTTTCGATGTCATCGACCTGCACAATATCATCTATGAGTTCAAAATCGAGAAGTGGAGGCACGAAATCCGAACCAATACCCTCGATCTGATATTCGCTGTATTCAAAGTCCTCGATCTTCCTGAACGATGGATAGATAACGGAGCCTTTCGGGTCAACTCCTATGCATTTGATCGATCTTTTCATCTCCTTAAGGAACCGACATGTCCCCATCAAAGTTCCACCCGTGCCGATGCCAGCGACCCAATGTGTCACCTTGCCATCTGTATCATTCCATATTTCAGGTCCGGTCGTCAGGTAATGCGCCTCTGCGTTGTCAGGATTTGACGACTGTGCCACATAGAAAAATTTGCCCCTTTCTAATCCGATTTTGAGGACAGCTTCCTCCTGCTCCTGAAAAGTACCGTCAACTTTTACAACTTCCGCTCCAAACGCTTTCATTGTGGTGACCTTTTCCAATGAGACCTTTGAAGAGACCACAAGGATGACTTCAAGGCCGTATAAAGCGCCAAGCATGGCGAGAGAAGTGCCTGTGTTGCCAGATGTTACCTCGATGATAGTGGTTTCAGGCGTGATGTCACCCCTGTCCATCCCCTTCCTGATGATGTGATACGCCATTCTGTCCTTTATGCTCCCGCCGGGGTTCATAAACTCCAGTTTTACCGCTACTCTGGAGGGTATGTCAGATGTAAGTTTATCGAGATAAATTAGAGGCGTGTTGCCGATGGCATCCACGATCGATGATTTGTTCATGCGGCCTCCTGTTTGGTTTATCTCTTACCGTAGAGCTCTTTCCTTCTTGCCTCAAGCTGATCTACGGGTTCCCCCATGAATTCAGCGGCACAAACGACATCCACTCCGTTTCTTGAGCCGGCCTCGAATACGGGACTCATCTTTTCACGCCATTTGATGTCGCGCAGCAAGTGGTGATCGAGAATAAGTTTTTGAGGATGTGCCTCTTCTATTATGCGTATCAGGTTCTCAATGCTTTTCTGGAGGTGTCCCTTTGAGTATCGATAGCCCAACATGTAAGTCATTGGGCCGTCGATGTAAATTACGTCTGCAGGGTGGTCAAGTATGAACTCCACCTGCGCGTCTATGGCAGGACCTTCAACATCGGATGAAAAAAGAAATTTTCCATCCGGCGAGTCAATGAAAACCTCTACGACATGGCCAAGCCTCGAATTTGTCCCGTGATATACGGACTTCGAGAAGATAATTCTTGTCCTTCCAAAATCCACGCTTTTGCCCTCTGCAAACTCGATTGAGCCGGGAATATCCCCGAGCTTATCCTGAAAATAAGCAGCACGCATCTTTTGACTTCTGTTGATGTTATTGGTCGGATGTTTTATGAAAACCCGCTTGTCCTTGAATATCTCAATGTGGTCGGGGTTGTGGTGATCGTAATGGTAATGGGTGATGATCATGATGTCGCTCTGCGATGCCGCTTTTAAAATCCTCTCCCAGTGGATATGCAGGCGTTCTATTTCGATCGGGTGTGGTGGCAGACCGTATCTTCTTGGTCCGAGTGCGACGCCTGGGTCGATCAAAATCCTGATGTCGGAGGTTTTGATGAAGGTGGCCATCGAGCGGGTGCCCATGCTGTCGGCTGCGAGGAGTTCGATTTCCATTCTTTGCCCCACCGGGGTGTGCGGGCAGGCGCTTCGCGCCTGCCCGAAACCATCATGTAGATTTCTTTCTCTTCTTTTCCAGCTCTTTCTGATAGGCCTCTTCCCGAAGCTTGTTCACATAATTCGGGCTCTGGAATGAGTATGTAAACCTTGTGTGGATGTCGTATCTCCCTTCGACTATGGCCGCCGTATCTTCGGCTATGACAAGCTCTTCATCAGTCGGTATAACAAAGATTTTCACCTTAGAGTCGTCGGCGCTTATCTCGAACTCATGATTTCGGGAATTGGCCTCGCGGTTCTTGTCAGGATCAATCTTGATTCCGAACGGCTCAAGTCCCTTGAGGGCTTCCTCACGCAGCATCGGCCATCTCTCGCCGACTCCCGCTGTAAAAACTATTGCGTCAACCCTGCCGAGCGCAAACGCATAAGCGCCGATGTATTTCCTGATTCTGTAAGCCTCCACCTTGAAGGCGAGATATGCGCGCTGAAGTTCCTCTTTCTCCGCATCCGGCAGCGAGTCGAACTCGCCTTTCTCTTTCAGCTCAAGATACCTATCGACGCGCTCCTCGATCTCACGGCGGTCAACGAACTTGCCGGTTATGCCGAGTACTCCGCTTTTCTTATTGAGTATGGTTACAATCCTCGACGCCGTGTAACCCTTTTTCTGCTCGATGAACCCGATAATCGCCGGATCGATGTCGCCCGACCTCGTCCCCATGACAAGTCCCTCAAGCGGGGTAAATCCCATTGATGTGTCGATGGATATGCCGCCTTTGACAGCTGCGACGCTCGCACCGTTCCCGATGTGACATGTGATGACATTCACTTCGGACGGGTCTTTGCGCATCAGAGCCGCCGCGCGCCTTGAGACATAAAGGTGCGATGTGCCATGAAATCCGTATCTCCTTATCCCGTATTCCTCATACCACTCGTAGGGCACGGCGTAGATGTAAGCGTGTTCAGGCATCGTCTGATGGAAAGCCGTGTCCATAACAGCGACATGGGGCACATTCGGCAGCACCTTCATTGCGGCCTTTATGCCAAGAACATTGGCAGGGTTGTGAAGAGGTGCAAGATCTGAGAGTTCCTCAAATGTCTTTAAAACTTCAGGGGTTATGAGGACGGATTTTGCGTATTGCTCTCCGCCGTGAACGACCCTGTGTCCCACTGCCTTGATCTCGTTGATGTCTTTCAACACAGGTTCGATACCATTCATCTTGCCGACGAGCGTGTTCAGCACAAGCTGCACGGCGTGAGTGTGATTCTCGCATTCGTAATCCACTTTAACCGTGGCCTTTCCGGGCACTTCATG
Organism: Caldifarciminota bacterium; assembly: GCA_015489175.1. Classification (GTDB taxonomy): domain Bacteria; phylum Hydrothermota; class Hydrothermia; order B15-G9; family B15-G9; genus WGAI01. The sequence continues at coordinate 10,132 of WGAI01000040.1, forward strand.
CAGTATGAACGATCCACCGATTGCGACGCGCTCGACAATTCCCTTAGCTATCGGCCGCTTTTGATCCCAATCGTAAACCTGATATTTGACCGATGAGCTGCCGCAGTTGAGCGTCAGGATTTTCATGGCTCAGTTACCTCTTTCTTTCTGTATGAGTGCCACTCTGAGTGCGAGGGCTATGGAGTAGAACTTGGATTCCTCAGAATCACCGCGTGATGTCAGGACTGCCGGTCTCATAGCGCCTGCCACCATTGCGGCAATGTTGCCCTTAGCAATTTTTGTCGCAGTTTTGAAGAAGACATTGCCCGTTTCTATGTTCGGGAAAATTAGGATGTCAGCCTCGCCGACGACCGGCGATTTCACGCCTTTGATCTCAGCAGCCTCCTTATCGACTGCGAGGTCAAGTGCAAGTGGCCCATCGACGATAGCGCCCTTGATCTGGCCGCGCTCAGCCATCTTAGCTATCAGTGCGGCATCAACCGACGAAGGCATCTTTGGATTGACTTTTTCGACGGCCGAGATGATGGCCGCTTTGGGCTGCTCTATGCCGAGCGCATGGGCGACCTCGATGCAGTAGTTGAGCATCTGCACCTTTTGATTGAGGTCAGGCTGTATGATGACAGCGACATCCGACACGATGAGCAGCCTTTCGTAAGTCGGGAATTCCACGACTGTTACATGGGAAAGCACCTTACCGGGAGGCAAGAGCCCCCATTCCTTGTTCAGAATGCCCCTCATGTAAACGGCTGTATCGACGAGTCCCTTCATCAGGACATCGCCTTCGCCGTTCCTCACCATTGTAACGGCAGTCTTAACTGCCTCCTTTTTGTCTTTTACATCGACAAGCTGGAATTTTGACGGGTCTATGTTGTGTTGAGACGCGACTTCTTTCACTTTGTCTGCGTCTCCCACCAGGACCGCCCTGACGATTTTTTCATCGACGGCCCTGCTAACAGCCTCAATGGTGTGTGGGTCTTCACCGGCTGCGACTATGAGGGTGCCAAGCTCTTTGCCCTGCAACCCTTCTACCAACTGAGCAAGCCTCTTGATCATCGGCTACCTCCTTTTGATCCATTCATGGCTTGTATTCCTTTGCTTCTTCTTCGCCTCTCAACACACGCAAAGCTCCCATTGCAAGAGCCAGCATTTCGTCTCCTCCAGGATACAAAAGTATCGGTGCTATCCATTCCACTCTTTTGCGTATCCTGTCAACAAACCGTTTGGCATTTGCAAGTCCGCCGGTTAAAACTATTGCGTCAACTTTGCCTTCGAGCACAGCAGCATTCGCTCCTATTTCCTTGGAAACCTGATAAGCCATGCCTTCACAGATAAAATCGGCATATTCGTCACCCTCATCAACGCGTTTCTCAACCTCAAACATGTTGTTTGTGCCGAGATAGGCAACGATACCGCCTTTCCCGGCAAGTTTCTTTTTGAGTTCATCCTTCGTGTATTTGCCCGATAGGGCCATCTCTATGAGGTCCCATGCCGGAAGTCCACCGGAACGCTCAGGTGCAAACGGGCCATCGCCGTTCAGCGCATTGTTCACATCTATGACACGGCCATTCCTGTGAGCACCGACAGATATGCCGCCTCCAAGGTGAACCACTATTAGGTTAACTTCCTCGTATTTTTTGCCGAGGTCTTTCGCCGCCTGACGGGCTGTGAATTTCTGGTTTAAGGCGTGGAATATGCTCTTCCTCTCGATTTCTGGAAGCCCTGAAAGCTTTGCGAGTGGTTCCATCTCATCGACCACGACGGGATCAACAATAAACGCCGGAATTCCAAGCGGTTCAGCGATAGATGCCGCTATCAATCCGCCCAAATTTGATGCGTGTTCCCCCATAAGCCCTGCTCGCAGATGCTCTTTCATGATGTCGTTGACGATGTATGTCCCGCTCGGAACAGGCTTGATGAGTCCGCCTCTACCGACAACAGCAGCGAGCTCCTCGACTTTTATCCCCTTTTCTTTTAGCAGGTTGAGAATTAGCTCCTTTCTGAAATCGAACTGGTCAACTATACGGTCGAATTTCGATAATTCCTCTGAAGAGTGATAGATGGACTGCACAAATACGGGAGTTTCGCCCCGAAAGACGGCCACTTTTGTGGAAGTGGACCCGGGGTTGATCACAAGGATCAACGGATCTTTGTTGTCCATGGCTTTTTTCCTCCATTTAACCTTGCAAAATCTACAACTTACAGCAGGCCGACCTCATCTCAAACGGAGAGCTTGTTAGAACCACAGATCGTCGATGATTGAATAAACGGTATCATAAAAACAGCCCACATAAACCTACTGCAAACTAACGACTTTGTTACAGGCATCAGTTTTAACTTTATCCCTCAAGATTTGGTTAAAATTATATCGCCAAAACGCAAATCGCTCAATATCAAAGACCGTAACGCATTTTGAAATACTGAATTGCGATTATTGTGCAGTAATGCATTTGTGCATCTTTGGAATAAATTGTCCAATCTTGCAATGAGATTTGCAGGGTGGATTTGGGAACTTGGCGATAGGGAATCGGTTGGAACTGAACCTCTTAAAATGATGGATATGGACAACAGGCAATAGATGTGACAGGAGAGGTAAATCTGTGTTTTTCGGTTATAATCTACAACTATGAAGATAATAGCTCTCGTTCAGCAGAAGGGTAATTCCCTTGAGGAACCACTTGAGAGGACGGAATCAGCGTTCAACGCCGTTGGCATTGAGGTAATAAGATACAGAGATGGCAGAGAGGCAACGCGAGCTGTAAACGAGTCTGACGCCGATCTTGTGGCTTTTGTCGATCCCGGAACAGTTCCGCGCGCGGATATAAAACCGATGGTAGATGCGGCTCAGGACGGATTTGCGATGGTTTATTCGGACTATGTCGAGAACGACCGCATCGAAAAGCTATTTGATCCAGTTTACGAGATTCATGAGCGGTTCAATTACGGGAGGTTTAGGCTCTATTCGCGCAGATGGATCGACATGGTTGGTGGGCTGAATCCGATGTTCTTCCACGCCATCGAATATGACATCAGGCTTAGAATCCAGGAAGAACGCGGCGGGAAATTTTTCCATGTCGCCGAGCCGCTTTTCAATTCGATCCCCAAATCCGAAACGATAAAGACGGACAAACTGATGTCCAAAAGTTTTGGTTACCTATTCTACCCTCCAGAGGAGGAAAGGGAATATGAAAAGGCATTCAAGGACATGCTTAAACGGGTGGGCGCATTTCTGGATGGCGAGTATGAGCTTGCTCATGATAAACTCAAACATGAATACAAGGCCACCGTGTTGATTCCGGTCCTCAACAGAGCAAAATACATCGGTTATGCGATAAAGTCAGTTCTCGCTCAGACGATGCAGGATTTTGAGATCATAGTTGTGGACAATGGCTCTACGGACGGGACGCAGGATGTCGTCAGGTCTTTCAGTGACCCGCGCATTAAGCTTATACAGAACAGCGGTGGCACAATAGCTTATGCTCTTAACACCGGTATCAGGGCGGCTAAAGGTCAGTATATATCTCAGCTCGATTCTGATGATGTCTATCTACCGGAGACGCTTGAGCTTATGACCTCAGCACTTGATGATGACCCTTACGCCGGATTGGCGATATCGTATTACGAATTGATGGATTCCGAAGGCAATCCGATGCCTGAGTTCGGCGTGATCACCCATCTCGAATACGATCGAAACAACATATTGAGAGTTGAAGGTGCAGGTGCAGTCAGGACATGGCGTCGTGCGACTCTTCTTAGGATGGGGTTGTTCGATGAGCCTCACTACGGGAACTACGGCGAGGATTACGACATGGTGCTTAAAGTCTCGGAACACCACAGGGTTATCAGGGTGCACAAAGTTCTCTACCGTTACCGCAGGCATTCTGATTCCACTGAATTGACCCGTCCGGCCGAATACAGATTGAGAACAAAATCCCTTGCCCGCAGGATGTCGCTTGAACGGCGTAAAGCCTTGAATTTTGCCAGATTTTTATCTAAAGGATTGATATCCTGATGCACTGCTTAAATTACAGTTTTTCATTAAATCCCGCAAATTTATGCAAATGCCTATTAGATGTTGACTTATGCAATCCTTTTTACTATAATACTTGCCCCAAAAGTGCAGTAACAAAGCAACAAAGGAGGTCACAAAATGACTAAAGCTGAACTCATCAGTGATGTCGCAAGGAAAACCGGACTGCCAAGGAAAGATGTTGCTCTCGTTGTCAATGCCGTGCTTGAGTCTTTGAGAGAGGCGTTTTTCAGGAAGGAGAGAATCGAGCTTAGAGGATTTGGCGTGTTTGTTACTAAAAAGAGAAAACCCAGAGTGGGCAGGAATCCAAGGACGAAAGAAGAGGTCAAGATACCTGAGAGGACTGTCGTAGTCTTTAAGCCATCCAAGGTCATCAAAGAGAATTTATAAGGGAGAGATAGGATATGCCCTGTGGTAGAAAGAGGAAACTCCGCAAGATCAAGAAGCACAAGCTGAAAAAGCGCAGGAAAAGGGATAGGCATAAGAAAAAGAAGAGATGAAGATCCTTGTAATCTCTGATACCCACATCCCGAACAGGGCGAAGGAGCTCCCGAAAAAGGTATTGGATGAGATCAAAAGCGTGGATATGGTCGTCCACGCTGGAGATTTCACATCCTTCAACTTCTACCTGGAGCTTCGCGCCCTGTCTCCTTCCCTGAAAGCCGTTCGTGGTAACATGGATGATGAGGACATATACGATACATTGCCCGAAAAACTCACATTTGAGGTTGAAGGCCTTAAATTTGGCCTTACACACGGGTTTGGCGCCCCGTTCGGCATAGAGAAAAGGGTGGGCGCCATGTTCGATGGGAGCGACATCGATCTCCTGATATTCGGGCATACGCATCGTGCAACTGATAAGGTCTTTCAGGGAATTCGTATGTTCAATCCCGGTAGTCCTACCGATAGGCTGTTCGCTCCAAGACGTAGTTATGGGTTGATCGAGGTGGATAAGGGCAAGATCGAGACCAAGATTGTCTATATTTGACCCGTGCGCCCGTAGCTCAACTGGATAGAGCGTCAGACTCCGGATCTGGAGGTTGGGGGTTCAACTCCCCCCGGGCGCGCTTTTATTCTGTGAGGGGAATGAAATGCATGGCGATATAAAAATTCTGTCAGGTAGTAATTCTGAATATCTCCTGCAGAAGATCGCGCGTAGGATCGGCATACAACCTACCAGCAGAATTGTTTCCCGTTTCAGTGATGGTGAAATACGGGTGCAGATAAAGGAGAGCATAAGGGGCGACGATGTGTTTATAATCCAATCCACGAATCCACCGTCGGATAACCTCATGGAGCTGCTTCTGTTGATAGATGCGGCAAGACGTGCATCGGCATCAAGGGTTACGGCCGTGATCCCTTATTTTGGCTATGCGCGACAGGACAGGAAGGATCAGCCGCGCGTCCCAATATCCGCTAAACTGATAGCCAATCTACTTCAGGTTGCCGGAGCAGACCGGGTTATAACCCTCGACCTCCATGCTGATCAGATACAGGGCTTTTTCGATATTCCGGTCGATAACCTCTATGCAACGCCGATTTTCAAGGATTTTTTTACATCGAGACATTCACTTGATCCCGACGAGTATATGATCGTCGCGCCGGATGTAGGGGCGACGAAAAGGGCGAGGCTGATGGCGCGATACTTTGGTAACCTACCTCTTGCCCTCGTGGATAAAAGGCGACCTGAACCCAACAAGGCAGAGGTTGTCAACATCATAGGCAGCGTTGAGAACAAAAAGCTGTTGATCGTCGATGATATCATAGACACGGGGCGAACCATTGCCGTTGCCACGAATGCGTTGATGGAGGCAGGGGCGGTTGAGGTCAGGGTAGCGGCTACACACGGGCTTTTCTCCGGCGACGCAAAGTCAATTTTAGACGAGAGTCTCATCAAAGAGATAGTCATAACCGATTCTCTCCCTATCCCAAAAGAGAAACGGCCTGAGAGGCTTGAGGTGCTTGATATTGCTCCACTTCTCGCAGAAGCCATACTCAGGACACACGATGCTCGCTCTTTGAGCGCACTTTTCCTTTAACATAAAGGACTAACTTTAGCTTTAGAAAAGGAGGGAATTTAATTATGGCAGTCGAACTCAGAGTAGATTACAGAAACGAGCTCGGCAAATCGGCAGTCAGGAAGCTTAGAGCGGCCGGTTATCTTCCTGGCGTGATTTACGGCGCCAGTGAGGAAACACAGCACATTAAGTTCAACGCAAGTGAATTCGAGCACCTGTGGCATCAAATCCACGGCGAAAGTGTCGTTATAAACTTGATATTCCCCGACGGCACAAAGAAAATGGGGGTCATTCAGGAGGTCGCAAGGCATCCGGTAACCGGCAAGATGCTTCATGTCGATTTCCATATCCTTCACAAAGGCGAGAAAGTGGAGGTCACCGTGCCTATAGTCACGGTTGGTACACCTAAAGGCGTTAAGATGGGCGGTATCTTAGAGCACATCATACGCGAAGTGGACATAAAGACCACTCCTGATAATATCCCACCTCATATTGAGATCGATGTATCGGGCCTCGGAATAGGGGATTCAATTCATATCAAGGATCTTCAGCTTGAGGGTATCGAGATTGATGAGGACCCGGAAGAAGTCATCGTTACCGTCCTTGCGCCTCGTAAGGTTGTCGAAGAGGTTGTTGAGGAAGAGGCTGCCGAAGAGGGCGAAGCAGCTGCCGAAGGTGAAGCAACCGAAGAAGGATGAGGAGAGGGTTAGCTTAATCTCAACCTTAGGAACAGGAGGGCCGTTCAGGCTCTCCTTTCTTTTTAAAACAGCGTGGTATCCCCGTTTTCTATAAGTTGTTTGAGGTGCTGATAGGCGTTTGGCGTTGCGATTCTCCCTCTTGGTGTGCGTTGTATGAAACCCTCCCTCAGAAGATAAGGCTCATAGACCTCCTCGATTGTCTCGGCGTCCTCTCCAACGGCCATTGAGAGCGTCTTTATACCGACCGGCCCGCCGTCGAATTTCTCTATGAGCGTCAAAAGTATGCGTTTGTCCATGTCGTCAAGGCCTCGCTCGTCCACATTCAGCATGTCGAGTGCATAGCGGGCTATGTCAAGTGTTATTGTGCCGTCGCCTTTGATCTGTGCGTAGTCCCTGACACGCCGCAAAAGCCTGTTGGCTATTCTTGGGGTGCCTCTTGACCTGCGAGCTATCTCGTGCGCCGCATCCTCATGTATCTCGACCTCAAGTATTCGGGCAGAACGCTTCACTATCCTTTTGAGTTCGCCGACGGAGTAGTAATCCAGCCTGAAACTTATGCCGAACCTTGACAGTAGTGGTGATGTTATCATACCCGCCCTCGTTGTGGCCCCGATAAGGGTGAACTCGTTCAGAGGGATTTTGACAGTCCTCGCTCCAGGCCCCCGATCGATGACGATGTCTATTCTGAAATCCTCCATCGCTGCATAAAGGTATTCCTCAACGCTGCGCGGCAGCCTGTGTATTTCATCCACAAATATGACATCGCCATTCGATAACGAGGTCAATATGCCAGCGAGATCCGCCGGCCGCTCAAGGATAGGCCCGGATGTAGAAACTATGTTAACTCCAAGCTCGTTGGAAATGATATGAGCAAGTGTGGTTTTGCCAAGTCCTGGCGGCCCGTAGAAAAGTATGTGATCAAGCGCCTCTCCGCGCCGCTTTGCAGCTTCTATGAAAACTTCGAGGTTCTCCTTTACCCGCGATTGGCCGATAAACTCCACAAGTCGGCGGGGCCGCAGTGTGACATCAAGCTCAAATTCCAGTTCACTGGCTTTTGGATCAGTTATCCTCATGGCTGGAAAATTATATTGCCTTTGGCCTTATGACGCAGCCGCTTGCATAGTCTGAAGGTTAAGCCCACAGCGGAAATCAATTTTTGACTGGAGGCTGAACTGCCGTTAAAATCCACCGCCACTATGGGACTTAAAAACGACAGATGGATAAAGGAAATGGCGCTCAAACACGGCATGATAGAACCGTTTGAGCCTAAATTGATAAGAAAGGTCGAGGATAGGCGCGTCATCTCTTATGGACTCTCTTCTTACGGATACGACATAAGGGTTGCAGACGAGTTCAAGATATTTACAAATGCATTCTCCGCTATCGTTGACCCCAAGAATTTCGATACCAAGTCGTTCGTGGATTTCAAAGGTGAAGAGTGTATCATACCGCCAAATTCCTTCTGTCTCGCTCGTTCCGTTGAATATTTCCGCATTCCCAGATCTGCAATGGGCATCTGCATCGGGAAATCCACTTATGCGAGATGCGGCATTATCGTTAACATCACGCCTCTGGAACCTGAGTGGGAAGGGCATCTCACGATAGAGATCTCCAACACAACTCCGTTACCTGCCAAGATTTACGCTTTTGAGGGCATCGCTCAGCTTGTGTTTTTCGAAGCAGATGAGGAGTGCTCCATTTCGTATAAGGACAGGGGTGGAAAATATCAGGCTCAAAGAGGCGTGACGCCACCTAAAGTATGATATACAAATCTCTTACCGGTTTGCGGCACAGCTTCTGCCTAAGTCTCTAATACAACATCGCACATTTACACCAGGCAATTCTGTATCTGCATTATAATTGAGATAGAAACGGGAGGTGTGGTTGGCATGAGATACCTTGTTATTTCAGATATCCATGGGAACCTTGAAGCATTCAAAGCGGTTCTGAAAGCAAGCAAAAAGGATAGGTTTGATAAGGTCATTTTTCTTGGGGATGTAGTGGGCTACGGTGCTGATCCGTCTAAGGTTTGTAAACTCCTAAAAGAGATAAGTCCCATTTGTGTTATGGGCAATCATGATGCTTCTGTTCTCAACCCAAAACTTCTTTCATGGTTTAACCCTTACGCACGGTTTGCCCTTGAATGGACAGCCGAGCACCTCACTGAAAATTGTAAGAACTATATGAGAGAGTTCCCTGAAAAGACAAAGCTTGATGACATGCTGATCGTGCATTCAAACCCTTATAAACCTCAAAGTTGGGAGTATATCTTGTCGAGGCTGGATGCCCTGTTTTACTTCCAGAAGACATCAGAAAAAGTTATTCTTTTCGGACATACCCACATTCCAGTGGTTTACGAATACAATCCAGAGTCAGAAAACGCGGCGTCAGTTTCACCTGTTGGTCGCGAGATACAGCTTGACATAGAAAATATGCGCTACATGCTCAATCCCGGAAGCGTTGGGCAGCCAAGAGACAACGATCCTCGAGCTGCTTACGGCATTCTTGACACGGATAAGTGGACATTTACGGTGAAGCGAGTCGACTACGATATCGAAAAAGCTGCCCAGAAGATAATCGAGGCGGGACTTCCTCAATTCCTCGCCCACAGGCTTTATACAGGGGAATAACTCACAGTTGTAAGTTAGGGTAAGCGGTCAGATCCATACCATCAACATACCCGTTTATTATGCGCAAGTGTCCTGCAGCGCCTATCATAGCTGCATTGTCGCCACAATATTTAGGCTCAGGAAAATACAATGAAACCTCATTGCTCAACTCTTCCTGAAATTTAGTTCTGAGTCTGCTGTTGAGCGAGACGCCTCCGACAACAGCAAGTTTATCAGCTCCATGTATCTCTATGGCCTTCAATGTCTTGATGAGAAGGGAATCGACTACTGCCTCCTGAAAAGAGGCCGCAATATCGGCTTTATGCTGTATTATGAATTCATCAGTCTGTTTGCGGAGGTAATAAAGGACAGCCGTTTTTAGGCCACTGAAGCTGAAGTTCAACCCTGATGGGTTGGCTCTCGGAAACTTAACGAAATCGGGCCTTCCTGAACGGGCAATTTTATCTATTTGAGGGCCCCCAGGATACGGTAGACCGAGAAGTTTTGCGACCTTGTCAAAGGCTTCACCTGCTGCATCGTCGAGTGTGACGCCAAGCAATCTATAATCAAAATAATCCTGCATCCACACGAGCTCCGTATGGCCACCTGATACGAGCAAAACAAGCAGCGGAGGTTCCAATTCCTTGTGCGATATGAAGGCCGAGAAAATATGACCTTCGAGATGATTAACTCCAACGATCGGTTTCTTTATCAACTGACTTATCGTTTTGGCAAAAACGATGCCCACCAACAGAGAACCTATGAGTCCGGGCCCTTTGGTTACCGCAACGCCTTCGATGTCCTGAAGTTCCACATTAGCGACTTTAAGAGCCTTTCGCGTAATCGGCAATATAAGCCGAACCTGCGCTCTGGACGCTATTTCCGGAACCACACCGCCAAAATCGGCATGCTCCAGCTGGGTATGTGTTATGTTGGACAGGACATTGAAACCATCTACGACAGCGGCCGATGTTTCGTCACACGATGTTTCAAATGCGAGAACCTTCATGACTTCGTCTCCATATCAGGGCGGCGATTTTAATATCAATTCAAACCCGTGTCAAACACAGAAGCGTTATCACTCATTTAAAATGTTACCGAAATGAAACCGCTCACCAAACGATAATGTTACCAAAACGGAGGTGAAATATGCATAAAAAGCTACCTATGAGCTTCTCTGAAAGGCGCAAATACTCGCTCATAATGAAACCTCGCTACAAAAAGACCTCTAAGTCAATGAAATGCAACAGGTCACAGATCTCCGCCGTAGATCAATCATACGACTGATGAATGCCCCCTATCTCACCACTGAGCGCAGACTTCATGAAAGAAGCCCGGTCTATGATGCAATGGTTAAGGATGCCCTCCGAATAATAGCCAAAGCTCTCGATTACCCGGCCGCAGAACGGTTAAAACCCGCGCTCCTTTCTACAGCTCGCCATCTCGCAAGCTTCGGGAAACTTAAACTTAACAAAGAAATGATGGAAAAGCTGGATAAAATCAGTTTCTCCACGCTCAGGCGCATGCTTGCTTTAATCCCGAGGGATAAACCTCGCCCAAATGCTCCTAATCGCTACAACAAAAGGATTCTCCTGATAAAAATACCGATAGAACGCATACCATGGGATCAGCAAGAGCCCGGATATTTTGAGGCTGATCTTGTGCATCACTCTGGTTCAATGACATCTGGAGAATATATCCACTCCCTGGTTATAGTTGATGTAGCCACTGGCTGGGTGGAACTCTGTGCTGTGTTGGGCAGGGGATACGAGATCATGCAGGATGCCTTCAATCACATCCTGCTTCGCCTACCTTTCCCGATCAAGGAAATACCCCTCCGATAATGGGAGCAAATTCATCAATCATCATATACTACGGTTCTGGAAAGAAAAGCTCCCAGAAGTCCGCCTCACACGCTCTCGCCACAAGAAAGACAACAGATTTGTAGAGCAGAGAAACAGCCTCCTCATTCGTTCATACATTTTCTCAGTAGCAATTTTCATTTGACTTGATACGAAGTTCATTTGTGCCCCCCAATCATCATCGTTTTTGACAACCGACGGACAAAACTTAACCATAAAATTCTCACGGAGGTAAAGATGAGCGACGATACGATTAACCCTGAAACAACAAACCTTGAGGACATTCTGAACAAACCAAGGAAGGATTTTACGAAAGATGACATTGTAAAAATCGTGGACAAACTTGGCATCTGCATGCTCAACTTTCGGTATGTTGGAGGTGATGGCAGGCTCAAAACTCTGAACTTTGTCATTCAGGGTAAAAAGCATCTTGACCGCATCCTGACGCTCGGCGAACGGGTCGATGGGTCAAGCTTGTTCAAATTTGTGGATGCCGGCATGAGCGACCTCTATGTGGTGCCTCGATATCGGACTGCGTTCGTCAATCCGTTCTCGAAAATCCCGACACTTGACCTGCTATGTTCATACTTTTCTCCCGATGGCTCCCCGTTCGATCCCGCTCCCGAGTATGTCCTGAAAAAGGCGGACGAGCGGCTGAAAGAAAAAACCGGAATGGCGCTTGAAGCGCTTGGAGAGCTTGAATTTTACATAATCGCGCCGAAGAGCAACCTCTATCCCGAAGAAGTGCAACGCGGCTATCACACCTCTTACCCGTTCTCGAAATTTGAAGGGCTGCGCAAGGAGGCCATGCTTGCGATCTCGATGGCAGGCGGCAGGATAAAATACGGTCATTCGGAGGTGGGATTTGTCAGGTATGGCGATTTAGAGTTCGAGCAGAACGAGATCGAGTTCCTCCCGATGTCACTTGAGGAAGCGGCAGACTACATTGTGCTTGCGAGATGGATGCTTCGAGCCATAGGTCATCGATATGGCGTCAACATAACCTTTGCGCCCAAAGTGCTTGTCGGGCATGCTGGCAGCGGCCTTCACATCCACTCTCGACTTGTCAAGGACGGTGTAAACATGATCGTGGGGCATAAGGGTCTGAGCAAAATTGGGTTAAAGCTCATAGGCGGATATCTGAAACTGGCACCCTCGCTGACGGCATTCGGAAACACCATCCCGATTTCTTATCTCAGGCTCGTGCCGCATCAGGAAGCGCCAACCGCAATTTGCTGGGGCTACCGCAACAGATCCGCGCTCGTGCGCGTGCCACTTGCGTGGGACACCACATCCGCCATGCACCGTATAGCTAACCCAAACGAAAAGAGCACTTACCAGCTGGAGATTCACCCTCAGACAGTGGAATTCAGGGCGCCGGACGGCTCAGCGAATGTGCATCTTCTGCTTGCCGGGATGGCGGTCGCTGCCCTCAACGGACTCACCTCCAGCGACTCGCTTGAACTGGCTGAAAAGCTGTTCGTGGATTCAAACATCTTCAGGGATCCCGAGACATACAAAGACCTGCCTTCGTTGCCGTCATCCTGCTGGGAATCGGCTGAGAAGTTGCAGGAACAGAGGAAATTCTACGAGGAAGGCGGAGTTTTCCCGCCTGAGCTCATCGACTGGACCATCTCAAAGCTGAAAGGCTACGAGGATATCGACCTCAGTGAGCGGCTTTACAGGAAGGACAGAGAAATTGAAAAGCTTGTCATGCAATTTCTGCATCATCCATGAGCGAAATCGCCATGATGTCCCCGTTCACCGTTGAATTGCAAAGGATAGAGGGTGTGCACCGGACTGATGAGGCCTATGGTTAAAGAAATGGGGCCACGACTCCGCCTTAATCCTTCAGCTTTGAACAGCCAAATCAGGATGTTTATACTCAAAACATCATGAAACTCAGGATATTCAAAGGAGATTCAGGCTGGGCGTTGTTCTTTCTTGGGCCAAACATACTTGGCTTCCTTGTATTTATGCTTATCCCGCTTGTGGCATCGTTCCTCCTGAGTTTGACCCACTGGGACCTGCTCAGTCCGCCCAAATTTGCTGGACTTCAGAACTTCATCAACCTGATGAAAGACCCACTGTTCTGGAAATATCTCGGCAACACCCTGTTCTTCATGCTGGCGATCCCATTCCAGATGGGGCTGGGCCTGTTCCTTGCCATCCTCATGAACAAACCTTTGAAGCTCAGAACCCTGTTTCGGACGACATATTTCCTGCCCGTGGTGACCACCACCGTCGCTATCGCCTTGCTCTGGCAATGGATTTACGATCCGGAATTCGGAATCCTCAACTACCTCCTATCCCTGATCGGTATCAAAGGCCCGGCTTGGCTTGCATCTACCGCATGGGCCAAGCCCGCCATCATGATAATGGGAATATGGAAAGGCGTCGGTTATGACATGTTGATCTACCTTGCCGGACTTCAAGAAATTCCATCTCAGCTCTACGAGGCTGCCGATATTGACGGAGCTGGTGCATGGCGCAAGTTCTCAAGCATCACATTCCCGCTACTGATGCCAGTCCACTTTTTCCTGCTCATCATGCACATAATCTGGGGATTCCAGATATTCGATGCGGTTTACATAATGACGAACGGCGGCCCGGCCGGCGCCACGACACCGATAATGATGTACATCTACAACAACGCATTCCGCTGGGGCAAAATGGGATACGCTTCTGCTGTTGCGTGGCTCCTGACGCTGATCATCTTCATCGTGACGCTCATCCAGTGGTGGATTTCAAAGAAAAAACTTTCTTATTTGTCAACGACATAGCCATGAAGAAACGCAAATTTATCATAGAATACATAATACTGACCACAGGTGCCCTCATCATGATGGCGCCGTTCCTGTGGATGTTGCTGACCTCCTTCAAAGGTCAGGGCAACATATTCCGCATACCGCCTCAATGGATACCTCGACCCGTGCACTGGGAGAACTACATCAAGGTGTGGTCGGCATTGAGGGTGGATGCTCACTTCCTCGGCCTACATATCACTCAGGGCTTTCTCATGGCCTTCATCAACTCCGTCTTCGTGTCCGTGACGCTCACTTTCGGCCAGATTTTGACAAGTGCTATGGGCGCCTTTGCGTTTTCACGACTCAAATTCAAGCTGAGGGACAAGCTGTTTCTGGGATACCTCGTCACTCTTATGATCCCGTTCCAGGTCACTATGATTCCGACTTTCGTTCTCCTCAAATACCTCGGATGGGTTGACACATATCAGGGGCTAATCGTGCCCGGGCTCGTCTCCGCCTATGGCACATTCTTTTTGAGGCAGTTCTTCATCTCCATTCCGCGCGACCTTGAGGACGCCGCCACCATCGACGGATGCAACAAGCTGGGCATTTTCAGACATGTAATTCTGCCGCTTGCAAAACCGGCGATCGCAACGCTGTCGATCTTCACTTTCCTCGGCGTCTGGAATGACTTTCTCTGGCCACTCGTCGTGATCAACTCGCCCGAAAAGATGACCTTGCCGCTCATGCTCAACAGCCTCAGGGGACTGCATTCGACAGACTGGACGATACTCATGCCTGCGTCCGTCATCGTGGTGACGCCCGTGATACTCGTTTACATATTCAACCAGAAATTCATCACAGAGGGCATTTCGCTAACGGGATTGAAAGGCTGAAACGGCGGGGAAACAGGCCGTCACCGCTGGAGGATTGACATGGCTCGGCCTTGCAATTCATTCAACATCGTCATCCTGAAACCAGCCAAGGCTTAATTCTGGTGATAGTTACTATCGCAGAGGTAGAAGGACGGGGCGATAGGTGAGATTTCAATCCTTAAGCGTTTCCTCACAGCGGATCTTGAGCTAAAATCCGCCGCCACAAAAGGGGGGAAGATGAAATGAAACCCATCACAGCCGTAATGGTGGGAGCCGGTCAGCGCGGGTTGTATTCATACGGCCCTTATGCGCTCAGGTATCCCGATGAGTTGAAATTTGTGGCCGTTGCCGAGCCGAGAGAGGATCGGCGCAAACGGTTCGCTCAGGAACACAACATACCGAAAGAGATGCAATTCAGTTCGTGGCAAGAGCTTATGGAACACGGGAAGATAGCGGATGTGCTGTTCAACATGACGATGGATCGCGACCATTTTGAGTCCACAATGGCAGCGCTCAAGGCTGGCTATGATGTGCTGCTCGAAAAACCGATAGCCCACACGCCCGAACACAGCGCAGCGCTCGTCCTTATGGCCAAAAAGACGGGCAGGTTGCTCCAGATATGCCATGTGCTGCGATACACGGCATTTTTCCGCAGGCTGAAGGAAACCCTGCTTGAAGGGGTGCTCGGCGACCTCATCACGGTGGAACACAAGGAGAATCTCGTCTGGTGGCACATGGCGCACAGTTTCGTGAGGGGCAACTGGCGCCGCTCCGACACATCTACGCCGATGATCGTGGCAAAATGCTGTCACGATTTCGATATCCTCTACTGGAACATAGGGCGGAAATCGGTTCGAGTGTCGTCTGTCGGTGAACTCACCCACTTTCGGGCTGAAAATGCGCCTGAGGGCGCGCCTGAAAGCTGCCTCGACGAGTGCCCGGCAAGGGAAAATTGCCCTTACGATGTCCACAAGATTTATCTAAACATGAACTACAACGGATGGCCCATCAATGCCATAACGCAGGATATGAGCTACGAGGGCAGGTTGAAAGCGTTGCGTGAGACGGGATACGGCCGCTGTGTTTACCATTGCGATAACGATGTGGTTGACCATCAGGTCGTCAACATCGAATTTGAGGGAGGCGTCACAGTGGCTATGACGATGAACGGGCATGGGTTTGAGGAGTCTCGAACCATGAGATACGATGGAACAAGGGGAACTCTGCGCGCAAAATTCAACTATCGCGATGGAATTATCGAAATCCATCCCCATTTCTGGGGTCGTAAAAGCAAGGAGATACGCATTCCTGCATCGGAGAGCGGCCACGGTGGCGGCGATTTCGAGCTGGTGAGGGGATTTCTTAAGGCTGTTAGAGGTGAAGAAAAAGCACTATCTTCAGCCATGGATTCACTTGAAAGCCATTTCATCGCGTTTGCGGCAGAGGAGTCAAGGTTGACCGGCAAAGTGATCGAGATGGAAAATTACAGGGCTCAAGTAATGAGGAGGGCGAAGGAGATCGTCAGCGAATGGATTGGAGAACCGAAATCCTGAGGCGAATTTACCGAGTATGGACTCCAACTCTGAGATATACGAAAATCGGTTCGCCGATCAGAAGCGCAGCGGTCATAGTTGTGTGGCACAGAAAACTGTGGGGTGCTGTCTCTGCCTACATCGGCTACGATGCGGTAGCACTTGCATCACAGCACGCCGATGCCGATCCGATAGTGGCTATCCTGCGTGATTATGGCTTCGATGCGGTAAGGGGATCGACTACACGGGGCGGAATATCTGCCAGCATCGGCCTGATCAAGAGCCTCAAGCGCAACAAGCTTGTGGCTATCACTCCGGATGGGCCACGCGGGCCAGCAGAGCATTTCCAGAAGGGCGCATGGGCGCTCGCCAGAGCACTCAATGTGCCGATGATCTTCACGGGCATCGGTTACTCTCACTTTATCAGGTTGCGGACATGGGACAGGTTTGAGCTTCCCGTCCCGTTTTCGCGCGTATTCGTCATCTATGAAGTCAGAAATGCGCCGAATTCACACGAGGAGGCAGGCGATATACTAAAGGCCGTCACGAAGAAGGCTGAGGACATGGCGAAAAGGTGGAAGATGTATGTTCAAAGTTGACCTATCGAAAATCAGAGGTCAGGAATCCGCTGTCAGGTTGCTGTCGAGGGCTGTTCTGTCCGGCAGTTACGCCCCACTCTATCTGTTTTATGGGCCTCAGGGGGTCGGAAAGGCCACCGCAGCGCTTGAATTTGCAAAAGCCGCCAATTGCAGGTCGAAGACCGTAAGGCCGTGCGGTAAGTGCAGTCAATGCAAAAAGATCAGTAGGTTTGTCCATCCCGACATCTTCATACTTTTGCCCACCAAATCGGACGATTACACAGCGCTTGAACGCAGAGACGGCGAAGTTCGGCCTTACAACATCGACATGACAAAGGAGATCTCGATCAAACGGGTCAGAGAGCTGCAATACCAGCTATCACGGCCGCCGATGGAGGCAAAGCGGCGGTTCGTAATCATTCTGAACGGCGAAAATTTGAGCCTTGAGGCACAAAACAGCTTCCTGAAGACGCTCGAAGAGCCACCATCAAATACCACTTTCATCATGGTTTCGTCAAATCCTGAGTTGATACTGCCCACCATTCGCTCGCGCGCCAGAAAGATCAGGTTCAATCCGCTGCCGATAGAACTATTCCGCAGCTTCTTCGACACCGATGAAGGAACTGTCAATGTACTTTGGCACCTGTCCGGCGGCAGCGTGGGCATGGCAAGGGAGATTTTATCCAGAAACCTGCTGGAAATGCGGGCGCGCATCGTCGAACTAATGATCACAAAGGACATCAACGCCCTGCTGGAGCTCAAAGACGAGTTTGTGCGCAGTCGAAAGACAGCGTCCGATGTGGCGCTCCTCTACGGGATAATCCTTCGGGACATCATGTTGAAAAAGGAGGACAGCGACGGCCTTGTCGTGAACATCGATTTAGAGGAGAAATTGGAGCAAGCCGCAAAAGAATTGAACTGGAAAAACATAGAGGATGCATTTTCTGCGCTCAGAAGGGTGCAGAAAGGGATTTCCCGAAATGTCTCACTGCAAAACATGTTTTTCGTGCTTTTCCGCCCGTTCTACCGCAACTTTGAGGCCGTAGTGGTGTGAAACGCATTAAAATTTTGTGCTATGCAATGGCTTGAGAAGCTTAAAGGCAGGGGAATTCCGGAAGCGCCGGGTGTCTATATCTTCAGGGACAGGAACGGGACGCCTCTCTATGTCGGCAAAGCCAAAAATTTGAAAAATCGGCTTCGTGCATACATGCGCGAGCCGGATGATCCCCGAATAAGGCAGTTCGTTAAAAAAGCCACGGATGTCGAATTCATCGTTACCCCCACGGAAAACGATGCGCTTCTCCTCGAAGCCAATTTGATCAAGGAGTATCAGCCTCGATACAACATCAGGCTGAAGGACAACAAGGCCTACCCTTACATAATGGTCACCATGCGGGAGAAATATCCGCGTGTGGCCGTCGTCAGGCGCCCAAAATTTGAGAGCGGTAACCTGTATTTCGGGCCGTATCCGAATGTCGCATCGCTCAGAAAGACGCTCAGGCTTGTCAGACGCATTTTCCCAATCCGCAGCTGCAAATACAAACTCCCGTCGTCAAGGCAGCTCAAGCCATGCCTCGAATACCACATCGGCAAATGCATAGGCCCGTGCACCGGGGAAGTGAGCGAGGAGGAATACAGGAGCCTTGTTCGCGGGGTAATCGCTTTTCTACGAGGTCAGACCGACGAACTTGAGCGGGAACTTGAGCGTGAAATGCTTGAGGAAGCTAAAAAATTGAACTTTGAGCGAGCGGCGGTGCTGCGCGATCAGCTGTTCTCCATCCGACAGACCAAAATGGCGTTCAGGAGGGCAATAACTGCCCGCTCAATCGATTTCGTGGCAGTCGCAAGCAGTGGACACTACGCCTACGGCATGGTCGTCCTGTATCGAGGGGACAGAATTGTGGACAAACACGGGTTTATGATGGAATTGCCTGCCAAAAACGCTGAGCCTGAGGATGTTCTGGCCTCGTTCATGGAGCAGTATTACACCTCATCGACGGTCACCGCCGATGAGATCGTCTTCCGCCCCATGATAGACGATCTTCAGGCGCTGCAGGAGCTTATCGAGAAGAACACAGGCAGGAAAGTCAAGTTCAGGGAACCTAATGCCATAGAGGAACGCATCTACCGAATAGCCACAGAGAACGCTGAGCGGCTTCTGTCTGAAGAGCTTGAGAGGGCAGGTGCTACCGATGAAGCGCCGCATCCGGCAGTTATCTCGCTCCAGAAAGAACTCAACCTCGATCGTCCGCCGCTGTGGATCGAAGCCGTTGACATATCCCACACATTCGGCGAAGCGATGGTCGGCTCGGTAGTAGTTTTCGTAAACGGACGGCCTAAAAAATCGCAGTATCGCCGTTACAGAATCAAGTCAGTCGAGGGCATCGACGACTTTCGAGCCATACGCGAAGTGGTCTATCGAAGGCTCCGAAAGCTCATCGAGAGCGACAGCGACCTGCCCGACCTCATGTTGATCGATGGAGGCGAGATCCAGCTGCAATTTGCGCTCGACGCAGCCAATGAGCTCGGCGTGGAAGACATCCATTTCATAGGAATTGCCAAAAAATTCGAGGAACTCCATTTCCCTGACGGGCGGGTGGTAATGCTGCCATACCATTCGGATGCCTTGCGCCTGTTACAAAGGGTTCGAGATGAAGCACACAGGTTCGCGATAACATATCACCGCAAGATTCGAGGCAGGGACAGGATGATCTCCGTCCTTGATATGATACCGGGGTTGAGCGAAAACCGCAGGATAGCGCTGTTACGCTATTTCGGCTCGATTGAGGCAATTCACAAGGCGAGCGTCAGGGATCTCCAGAAGGTTAAAGGTATAGGACCTAAACTCGCACGCAGGATTTACAACTACCTGCACGGTGAGGAATGAAAAAAAGCGGAGGGATTGGACCCTCCGCTTTTCCTTTCACAAGTTACCCATCAGGGTTTCATGCAGCCTGAGGCGGTTCGGTGGATTCGGCCTCGCTCTCGACTTTCGGTTCGATTTCCTCTTCAGAAACGGCTTCCTCAGCTTTCGCCTCTTTCTCTTCCTCTTTCTCCTCCAGCACTACCTCGATGTCCCTGTATTTCTTCAATCCAGTTCCGCTCGGCACAAGGCTGCCGATTATCACATTCTCCTTTAGGCCTCTCAGCTCATCCCTCGCACCTGAAATAGCCGCCTGAGCCAGCACCTTGGTCGTCTCCTGGAACGATGCAGCAGCTATGAAGCTGTAAGTCGTTAACGATGCGCGCGTTATGCCAAGAAGCACAGGTCTGAACCTCGCTGGCTTTCCACCTTTCTGGGAGACCTTCCTGTTCTCAGCTTCAACCTGGAACTTATCGACGATGTCGCCCTCAACGAACTTGGTGTCACCGGGATCCTCGATTTTGACCTTTTTCATCATCTGGTGCACGATGATCTCGATGTGCTTGTCGTCAATCTTAACTCCAGACAGGCGATAAACTTCCTGAATCTGGTCGAGCAAGAACTCCTGAACATAGTCCTTACCTTTGATCTTCAGTATGTCGTGAGGATCAATCGGCCCTGTGGTTATCGGCTCACCTGCCTCAATGTATTCGCCATCGCCGACGAGCAGGTATTTTCCGTAAGGCACAAGGTAATCTTTGGGTTCACCGGCTTCAGGCACCACCTTGATGCGGTAGTAACCCCTCTCCATGCCCTCGATCTTGACGATGCCTGAGATCTCGGAGACGATGGCCTTGTTTTTCGGCGAGCGAGCCTCGAACAGCTCCTCAACACGAGGCAGACCGCCTGTGATGTCACGGGTCTTACCGACTTCACGCGGCACTCTGGCAATTATGGTGCCTGGCTTGACTTCCTGTCCCTCATGGACAGATAGACGGGCATCAGCTACAAGGTGAATGACCTCGATGACCTCTTCCTCGTCCTCAGGATTAACTATCTCAATCTTCGGGAAATATCTCTTGTGGCGGTCCATCACGACGATGCGCTCGATCTTGCCTTCCTCGACTACCTCTTTGAGCGTCACGCCTTCGATCAGGTCAACAAATTTGACGACGCCCTGATGCTTGTTCAAAATCGGCATGGAGTAAGGTTCCCATTCGCAGAGATCTTGATCTTTCTGGACTTCCTCACCGTCGGCAACCTTAATAATCGAGCCGTAAGGGACATTAAACTCACGCTGACGAGGGCCATCCTTTTCAATGAGCTTAATTTTGCCCTTTTTGGAAAGCGAAACGACCTCGCCATTCGGCCTGACAGCAGTCTCAAGTTGCTCAAATTTTACCACGCCGTCATAAGGTGCCATATGTTTTGCCACCTCTGCAATTCGTTCAGCGGCTCCACCTGTGTGGAATGTCCTCAGAGTCAACTGTGTGCCGGGCTCTCCGATCGACTGTGCGGCCATAACGCCAACAGCCTCGCCGATCTCCACCATGCGGCCGGTAGCAAGGTTTCTACCATAACATTTGGCACAGACACCGTGAGGCGCTTCGCATCTCAACACGGAACGCACCTCGACCGACTCTATGCCGGCCTCCTCGATCCTCTTTGCAGCATCTTCGGTAATCTCCTCTCCTTCCGCCACGATAAGCTCACCTGTCTCAGGATGATAGACATCTTCGAGTGAGACACGCCCGACAATGCGCTCGGAAAGCGGCTCGATAACTGTCTCGCCCTCCTTTAGCGCCGTCATCTTCCTGCCCATAATCGTGCCGCAGTCGTCCATCGTGACAACCACTTCTTGAGCCACATCGACAAGCCTTCTCGTAAGGTGACCTGCGTTAGCTGTCTTCAATGCGGTATCGGACAGTCCCTTACGCGCGCCATGCGTCGAAATGAAGTATTCCAGCACCTTCAGCCCCTCTTTGAAGTTCGAGATGATCGGCGTCTCGATGAACTCGCCAAGAACCTCTTTGCCTTTTGCCGGCCTTGCCATCAACCCACGCATTCCGGCTATCTGCCTGACCTGGTCCACATTACCACGAGCACCTGAGAAGACTGACATCCATATTGGGTTAAACCCGTATCTGTCGGCGCCCATGTGCTTAAGCATGGCATCTTTGACGCGCTCAGTCGCTTCGGTCCAGATGTCGAGAATTTTCTGGTAGCGCTCAATCCTCGAAATCACGCCTTTACGGAACGCTTCCTCGACCTCGTCCCGTTTCCGCATCGCTTCCTCGATGATCTGCTCCTTCTCAGGCGGAACCACCATGTCCTCGATGCCGAATGTCAATCCCGAATAGGTTGCGTAGAGGAACCCGTAATATTTCAGCCTGTCCAGAAACTCGGTTGTCGGCCCGCTGCCAAGCGTCTTGTGGGCTCTGGCAACGAGATTGGTAAGTGTCTTCTTGTTCTGCTCCTCGTTGACATAGCGGAGTTCTTCAGGAAGGATCTCGTTGAAAAGGTATCTGCCGAAGGTAGTCTTGATGTATTCGCCGTTGATCGGCAGCTCGATCTCGGCATGTAGGTCGAGGTAACCGTGCTCGTAGGCGAGCCTTGCCTCCTCGACGCTGGAGAACCGCTTGCCCTCACCTTTAGCGCCCGGTTTGATCTTTGTGAGGTAGTGCAACCCTATGACCATGTCCCTTGTAGGAGCGGCGAGAGGTTTACCATGAGCGGGCGAAAGGATGTTGTTAGGCGCGAGGAGGAGCATGTGGTTTTCTGTGAGCGCTTCGGGTGAGATCGGGACGAACACGGCCATCTGGTCGCCGTCGAAGTCTGCGTTGTAAGCCGGGCAGACAAGCGGATGCAGTTTTATGGCTTTGCCTTCCACAAGAACCGGCTCGAACGCTTGAATTGACAACCTGTGCAGCGTCGGAGCACGGTTGAGCATCACAGGATGGTCCTTGACTATCTCATCAAGCAATCCCCAAATTCGCTCATCCCTCTGCTGGAGCAGCCTCCTGGCGGCGCGAATCGTGTCGGCGATTCCAGTTTCCTCCAGTTTATGCTCCACGAACGGCCTGAACAGCTCTATGGCCATCTCTTTCGGGATACCGACCTGATTGAGTTTGAGTTCAGGTCCAACCACGATAACGGAACGGCCTGAATAGTCAACACGCTTGCCGAGCAAATTACGGCGCAGCAGGCCTTTTTTACCGCGAAGTATGTCGGACAGAGATTTAAGTTTCCTTCCACCTTTGCCGATGACCGGGCGTCTGCGGCGTGAGTTGTCAAGGAGGGCATCGACTGCTTCCTGAAGCATCCTTTTCTCGTTGCGCAGAATAATCTCCGGCGCATTCATTTCGAGCATGTGTTTGAGCCTGTTGTTACGGGTTATCACCCTGCGATACAGGTCGTTCAGGTCTGAAGTGGCGTATCGGCCGCCCTCAAGCGGAACAAGTGGCCTGAGATCAGGCGGAATAACAGGTATCACATCCAGAATCATCCATTCCGGCCTGTTGTTCGAGTAAAGCAAAGCCTCGACAACTTTCAGCTTCTTCAGCAGCTTGGTCTTCCGCAACGGAGATTTCTCGATCTTCATTCTGGTTCTCAGCTCAACGCTCAACTCCTCGAGGTCAAGCTCGGCCAGCAGCCGTTTGATCGGAGGCGCTCCCATCTCGGCAACGAACTCGTCCCCATACTCCTGCCTCAGAGCCCTGTATTGGCTCTCAATGAGGACTTCCCCCTTCCTGAGCGGCGTATCGCCCGGATCAACCACGATGTAAGAATCGTAGTAAAGTATGTCCTCAAGCTGTCTTATGGATAAATCGAGCAAAAGACCGATGATGGACGGCGGCACCTTGTAATACCAGATGTGAGCGACAGGCACGGCAAGCTCTATGTGGCCCATGCGCTCGCGCCTGACGCTGGATGTGGTGACTTCAACTCCGCATCGATCGCAGATTATCCCCTTGTATCTCTTTCCTTTGTATTTGCCGCATGCACACTCGTAATCCTTAACCGGGCCGAAAATCCGTTCGCAGAAAAGCCCATCGCGCTCAGGCTTCTGCGTCCTGTAATTGATCGTTTCCGCTCTCTTGACCTCGCCGTGAGACCAGCTTCTGATCTTGTCAGGCGAGGCCAATCTCAGTTGAATGGCCTTCAAATCTTTGGGGTTAATATCAGGCACTTTAATACCCCCTTATTCCTCTTTTTCAATTTCAATATCAAGGCAAAGTCCCTGAAGTTCCTTAAGCAGCACATCGAACGATGCCGGCATACCGGGTTCAGGCGGTTCTTCACCCCGTATTATGGCCTGATACAACAGGTTACGTCCCTTAATGTCGTCCGATTTCACCGTGAGCATTTCCTGAAGCGTGTAAGCGGCGCCGTAGGCTTCAAGTGCCCAGACCTCCATCTCTCCGAAACGCTGGCCGCCGAAGTGGCTCTTACCGCCGACTGGCTGCTGCGTTATCAGTGAATACGGGCCTGTTGCACGGGCGTGAATCTTGTCCTCAACCATGTGTATCAGCTTCATCATGTACATGTTGCCGACCGTTGCCTCTTCGTCGAAATACTCGCCTGTCAGGCCATCGCGCAGTCTCGCCTTGCCGGTCGTCGGCAATCCTGCAAGCTTGAGCTCTTTCTCGACATCAGTGACCTTAAATCCCTGAAAGACAGGGGTTGCAAAGTAAACACCTTCATCGACAAGCTTCTTTGCGAGCTCGATGACCTCTTCCTTCCTGAGCCTCTTGATCTTCGATTTCTGGTGATCCGGATACATTTCGAGCAGGAACTTCTTGATTTCAGTCGATTTCGCGCCTCTATCAAGCATTTCCTTGAGTTTGCGGCGCAGCTCAACCGAAGCCCAGCCCAGAACGGTCTCAAGAATCTGCCCGACATTCATTCGGGACGGCACACCGAGCGGATTAAGCACAACATCGACTGGTGTGCCATCATCGAGGAACGGCATATCCTCGACAGGTGCGATCTTCGCCACAACACCTTTGTTTCCGTGCCTACCTGACAGCTTGTCGCCTGCCTGAAGTTTACGCTTCTGCGCAACATAGACTTTGATCAGCTGGAGGACGCCGGGCGGTAGCTCGTCGCCACGCTCAAGCTGCTGAATCTGGCGCTTCGTAAGCTCGTCGATGTGTTCAAGCGACCTCTGAACATCCATCAAAAGCTGCTGGAACGCAGTTTCTTTGTCTTCGTCATCGATAAATCCGTCAGGGAACTGCACTTGCATTATGTCCAGATCCTCGAAGAACTCGTCCGTGAATTCCTCGCCAGCCCTAAGGATAACCTTTCCGCCGCGCTTTATCGGCTGTCTGGCAATCTCACCTTTGAGCAGCTTGCGTGCGGCTTCCCTGAGCTTCAAATTCACGATGCGTTTCTCGATCTCGGCCTCTTCCTGAATTTTCTTCTTGCGCTCCTGCATCACTTTTCTGGACAGCGGGTCATCTTTCCGTCTCGACAGCACCATGACATCGACGACAACGCCCTGCACCCCAGGTGGAACGCGCTTGGATGTGTCGCGCACATCTTTCGCTTTCTCACCGAATATGGCCTGTATGAGGCGCTCCTCAGGCGAGAGCTCACGCTCACCTTTCGGACTGACCTTGCCGACGAGAATGTCGTCAGGCTTGACCTCAGCACCGATGCGGACTATCCCGTTCTCATCCAGATGTTTCAACGCATCATCGGACACATTCGGCAGGTCACGGGTAATCTCCTCGGGCCCGAGCTTGGTTTCACGGACTGCCACTTCGTATTCAAGGATGTGAATCGATGTGAATGTGTCCCATTTGAGCAGGTTTTCAGAGACGATGATGGCGTCCTCGTAGTTGTAGCCGAACCACGGCAGGAACGCAACGAGCAAGTTCTTGCCGAGCGCCAGTTCGCCCTTCTTAGTAGCCGAAGCATCGGCTATCGGGTCGTTGCGCTTGACGAAATCGCCGACCTTGACGATCGGACGCTGGTTTATAAGCGTGTTCTGGTTGGATCTGCGGAACTTTATGAGGTCGTAGATGTCGATTGACTCCTCAAACGGGTTTTCAAGGTTGGTCTCCTCAGGAATAGGCTCGATGACTATTCTCGATGAATCGACTTCTCTGACATATCCACTTCTTCTTGCGAGCAGCACATTTCCGGAGTCAAGCGCCACCTTCCGCTCCATACCCGTCCCGATGAAAGGAGGCTCGGTCCACAGGAGCGGCACGGACTGGCGCTGCATGTTGGATCCCATCAAAGCACGGTTTGCGTCGTCATGCTCAAGGAAAGGTATGAGCGATGCGGACGGCGACACCACCTGACGAGGTGAGACATCGATGTAATCCACTTCCTCAGGCGAGACAAGCGGATAACCGCCTTTAAACCTCACCCAGACACGCTCAGCAAGAATCTTTCCGGTCTTTGGATCGACTGGCGTGTCAGCAGAAGCGATCATGATGTCCTCTTCTTCGTAAGGAGCGAGCCATTTAACCTCTTTGGTGACCCGACCGTTCTCAACCTTGAGGAGCGGTGTTCTGATAAATCCCAGTTCGTCGATCCTTGCGTAAGTCGTCAGAGATGTGATAAGTCCGATGTTCTGCCCTTCTGGAGTTTCGATAGGACAGAGGCGCCCATAGTGGGACGGATGCACATCGCGCACCTCAAAGTCGGCCGTTTCCTTTGTCAGTCCACCTCGACCAAGAGCCGAGAGGCGGCGTTTATGGGTAAGCTCGGAAAGAGGGTTGGTCTGGTCAAGGAACTGTGAGAGGCGTTCGCCGGTGTAAAACGCGAGTATGCTCGATGTCACAAGGCGCGGATTGACAAGCTTTTTAGGGGTAAGATGCTCATCTCTGTCAACGAGCATCCTCTCCTTTACGACACGGGCAAGTCTCAGGAACGCAATCCTGAACTGCTCCAGTATCAATTCACCGACACGGCGAACGCGTCTGTTGGCGAGGTCATCGACATCATCCTCGTGTTCCTCTCCGACATATAGATTAAGGAGCTTGCGCACTATGGCGATAATGTCCTGCATCGTCAGGGTGTATTCGTCCTCGGGAACATCGACTTCCAGCCTCCAGTTGAGTTTGTAGCGCCCAACTCTGCCAAGGTAAAACCTGCTGCGCGAGAAAAAGAAGTTTTTGATGTATTCGCGAGCTTCCTCCTCATCCCTCGGAGGTGTGTATCTGAGCGTTCGGTAAATGTTGAACAGCGCCTGCTTGTTATCCTTTATTCTGTCCTGTCTGTGAGTAGTCAGGAGGACTTCCACACGCGGGTCACGGCGGTCATAGACCGGCACTTCTTCAATTCCCCTTTCCTTGAGGTAATCGATAACAGCGGCATCGATATCGCCTATCGCCTCCACAATCAGCTCGCCTGTTTCCATATCAACTATGTCTTCGGCTGCGATGTAATCGTCTGGCGTGAGGTTCGACACCTTCTTGACCTCGGGATCGAGCAGCGTCTTGAAGATCTCCTCAATAGTAGAAATGCCAAATGCCTTAAGTAATCTTGTGATAGGGATTTTCCTGCGCTTCGAGATCGTGACGCCCAGCACTTTTGAGCCGTCTATTGAGAAATCGACCCATGGGCCACGGTATGGGACAAGGAGCGCGCGGAACACAGCAGGTATCTTGCGCAATATTTCCAGATACACGCCCGGAGAGCGGTGAAGCTGGTTAACGACAACCCTCTCCACGCCGTTGATGATAAATGTTCCATTGGGCGTCATGTATGGGAGATCGCAGAGATAGACCTCCTGCTCGGTGGTATCGATCACTTTGCCAGTATCGGGCTCTTTTTTGACGAGACGCAACTTGACCCATAGGGGCGCTGAATATGTCAGATTTTTCTTCTTTGCTTCTTCGACTGTATACTTTGGGGCACCTATGCGGTATTCGATAAACTCAAGGGAGTATTTACCGTGTATGTCCTCAATTGGGAAAATCTCAAGGAAAACGGCCTGGAGCCCTTCTTCCTTGCGCTTTTTGGGCGGTGTAGTTTCTTGAAGGAAATTTTTGAAGGACTCCACCTGCACAACAAGGAGATGCGGCATTGGATACCGCTCTTCCTTGTATCCAATTCTTTCGTTTAAAATTGATTTAGCCAAGGCGAGAAATCACCTCCCCCATTTTTTTTAAAATACGCATGGGCTGTCCGCACACGGGATAACCCATCCATGCGGACAGCCTACTACGCAATTATTTCTCGGGGAATTACTTAAGCTCAACAACAGCTCCAAGAGCTTCGAGAGCAGATTTAATTTTTTCTGCCTCTTCCTTGTCCACTCCCTCTTTAATGGGCTTTGGAACACTATCAACGAGAGCCTTTGCTTCTTTCAGACCAAGGCCTGTAATGGACCTGACTTCTTTGAGGATTTTGAGCTTAGATGCGGCTGGAACCTCTTTGAGGATGACATCGAACTCAGTCTTTTCCTCGACTGGCTCAGCGGCGGCAGCAGCACCTGCACCAGCCGCGACGGCGACCGGCATGGCGGCGCTCACGCCAAACTTTTCCTCGAGTTTTTTAACAAGTTCGGACAGTTCCAGGACCGAGAGCACCTCAATAGCCTCTACGATTTGATCAACTGAAAGTTTCTCCGGCATGATTATCCCTCCTTTTCTCTTTTATCTTTTAAGGCGGACAAAGTCCACACAAGTGAATTTATCACAGACTTCAAAGTAAATACCAGGCCATAAAGCGGAGCGCCGATGGCCCCAACCGCTTTTGCCCTGAGTTCATCTTTGCCCGGAAGTTTTGAAATGGCCTCAACCTGACTTTCATCGAGGTATTCGCCCTCAAGGAAACCTGCACGAAGTTTCAATCCCTCGACATCATATTCCTTTCTGAAGGAATAGACGATCTTAACGGCCTCCACGGGATCTTCATAAGCCACCACTATTGCGTTCGGGCCGTGAAGTATCTCGTCAAGCTTTTCCTCAGGGTAGCCAAGGTCACGGAGCGCAAACTTCGTGCGCAGGTTCTTCGCAACCTTAAAGACGACTTTTTTCTCACGAAGCATTCGCCTCAGGTTGGTCACTTGCTCGACTGTGAGGCCAGTAAAATCAGCGAAATAAATAGCTTTTGCGTCTTCAGCCAGCTTCTTGATTTCTTCAACCTGCTTAATTTTTTCGGGTTTAACCATGGCGACTCACTCCTTAACCCATCTCTGAGATTTTGCGCAGGGCGTCATTCACGCTAACCCTGACAGATGGGCCCATTGTAGGGGAAAGATAAATTGAACGGATGTATGTTCCTTTAAATGTCTGCGGTCTCAGATGCTGGAGCTCACGGATAAGTGCAATCAGGTTTTCAGCGAGATGTTCCTCGGGAAACGACACCTTGCCGATGGGTGCATGGATGTTGCCCGTGCGATCGACCTTGAACTCAATTCTACCGCCTTTCAACTCTTTGACCACCTGAGCGACATTGTTGGTTACGGTGCCCGTTTTGGGCGACGGCATGAGTCCCCTAGGGCCGAGTATGCGACCGAGCTTTGCAACTTCGCGCATGGCGTCAGGGGTGGCCACAACCTTATCGAAATCAAGCCATCCCTTCTTGATCTGCTCAATGTAATCCGCAAACCCGACATAATCGGCGCCAGCCTCTTTCGCCTCTTTTTCCTTCTCAGGATCCGGAGTGAGGACAAGCACCTTCACCTTCTTGCCTGTGCCGTGAGGCAGAACCACCGAACCACGAACCATCTGGTCGGCCTTTCTTGGGTCAACGCCGAGTTTGATGGCAGCATCTACGGTCTCATCGAACTTAGCGGAAGCGAGCTGTTTAACTATCTTGACGGCCTCATCGACGGGATACTCTTTAGTCCTGTCATATTTTGTAACAAGGGAGCGATATCTCTTTCCTTTCTTAGCCATTTCAATCCTCCACGACTTCGATGCCCATGCTGCGGGCAGTGCCTTCAATAATTCGCATAGCAGCCTCTATGTCGTTCGCATTCAAGTCGCGCATCTTGATCTCCGCGATCTCTTTAACCTGTGATCTCGTGACTTTGCCGACCTTCTTCTTATTGGGCTCACCGGAACCTTTTGCCACTCCAGCTGCACGTTTTAGCAATATTGCAGCGGGTGGTGTCTTCAGCTCGAATGTGAAACTCCTGTCCTTGTAGATGGTTATGATCACCGGTATTATCAGCCCAGCCTTATCTTTCGTGGCCTCGTTGAACTGGCGGCAGAAATCCATTATGTTGACGCCGTGCGGTCCAAGAGCTGAACCAACTGGCGGGGCTGGATTAGCCTGACCGGCGGGTATCTGGAGTTTCACTTTTGCCGTTATTTCCTTCTTTTTGCCTTTTTTGGGCGGCATCCCCAAGACCTCCTTATAGTTTTGGCCCTCTTACACCCTCTCCACCTGCAGGAAATCAAGCACCACAGGTGTGGTTCTTCCGAAGATGTTTACGAGGACCTTAAGTTTTCCCCTCTCAGGATACACTTCTTCAACTTTTCCGGTAAAATCGGAGAACGGGCCATCAACAACCCGCACAATTTCACCCTTAAGAAAAGGAACTTCCTGTTCCTTCTTTTGTTGCTCTATCTCGACAGTTTGTTTAATCCTTTCAACTTCCTCATCGCTCAAAGAAATTAGCTCGTTATGAGCCATAAGTGCCCTGATAGAGCCGACGGATGTCAGTTTCTGAATGACATCCGGGTCGGGCTCCATTTCAATAAGGATATATCCCCTGAAAATTGGTTTTTCCTCAAGAATACGCTTGCCCTTTCTGATTTTAGGCACTGTACGGGTCGGTATCAGGATCTCTCCAACTTTGTCCTGAAGTCCCTGCTCTTCGATTATCTTATCGAGGAGCCTGCGAACCCGCTTCTCCTTGCCAGAAAATGTCCTAAACACAAACCACTTCCTTTTAGCCCCTTTCCCGTTGCCGCTTTTCTCAGCCATCGAAAATCACCTCAATATCCAGCTGATTATCTGGGACACGATAAGGTCAACGATCCACATGTAGAGAACGAAGATGAAGGAGACAAGGATGACAGCAGCTGTGCCGCCTATCACCATCTCCTTACTCGGCCATGTAACCCTTTTAAGCTCAGCATAGCTTTCTTCAATGAATGTGATCAAGTTTTTAATGGCCGTCATCATCTTGACTCCTTATGCAATGTGTGTTTCCTACAATACTTGCAGTATTTCTTGAGCTGGAGTTTTGTTCCCTTTTTATCTTTCCTGCGCCTGATCGTGTAATTTCTGTGTTTGCATTCTGTGCAAACAAGGAAAGAGACAGCGAATTTTTTCTTAGCCATATCGTTTCCTCCTGATTAACCTAAAATTAAAAGATGCGAAAAAGCAGGCCTGGAGGGACTTGAACCCCCAACCCTCGGATTTGGAATCCGATGCTCTAGCCAATTGAGCTACAGGCCTACCCTTCAAGTGGGCACTTTATTTTAAGTGCCTCTCCCGAAACTGTCAACAACGCGTTATCCCTCATTTAAAATGTTACCGAAATGAGACCGCTCACCAAATGATAATGTTACCAAAACGGGGGCAAAGTATGCATAAAAAGCTACCTATGAGCTTCTCTGAAAGGCGCAAATATTTGCTACTGATGAAACCTCGCTATAAAAAGCCTCTAAGAAAGAAAATCATATAATCCTCGATGA
>WGAI01000041.1 GCA_015489175.1 Caldifarciminota bacterium
ATTGACCCACAAAAAGGGCACGATATCGAGCTCACGATCGACCTCGACCTTGAGCGCGTTATCGATTCGCTGTTTCGGAATTACGATCGTGGTGCGTGTGTGGTGTTAGATGTCAAAAGCGGCGATGTCCTCGCCATGTTTTCAAAACCGGGGTTCGATCCCGAAAAGCTCTCCTACGGCATAACGCCTCAGGAGTGGGCTTCCCTCATAAATTCACCCGATAAGCCGCTTATAAATCGCGTCATCTGCGGGATTTATCCTCCAGGATCGGTCTTCAAGCTTGCGTCGGCGTCGATAGCGCTTGATGTAGGCGCTGTGGATTCAGCCACAAGGTTTCGCCCATGTCACGGTTCATTCAGATACGGGCGACGCGTATGGGGATGCTGGAGACCGCAGGGACATGGCAGCCTCGATCTGCCACATGCCATCGAACACTCATGCGATGTCTATTTTTACCAGTTAGGCATTGCAGTGGGGTTGAACAGGTTTCTGGACGAAGCTCACAAACTCGGACTTGACCGGCCTGTTGGGATAGACCTGCCCAACGAGTGCAAGGGATTCATTCCAACAATAGACTGGTATAAAAAACGGTATGGGCCATCGGGATATGGCCCCGGCAATGTGTTAAACCTTGCCATTGGACAGGGCGAGTTGCTGTTCACCCCGATGGAACTTGTGACATTTACCGGTCTTATAGCGCGCGGCAGAATGCCACGCCCACATCTTGTGAAAAAAATAGTGGGAATTGAAACCCCACCGCCTGACACGCTCGTCTTTCCGCTTGACACAACTAAACTTGGCGCTGTTCGCTACGGCATGTGGCTCGTGGTCAACGACCCCGGAGGCACAGCATACTGGCACAGACCCCAAAAAGTAGAGGCGGCGGGCAAAACCGGAACAGCCCAGAATCCTCACGGGGAAGATCACGCACTTTTCACGGCTTATGCGCCTTACGATGACCCTGAAATAGCCGTCACGGTGGTCGTGGAGAACAGCGGACACGGAGGATCAGTCGCAGCGCCGATCGCCTCCGCCGTAATAGACTGGTATTTCACATACCGAAAAGTCAGCAAGTAAGGACAAAATCCTCCCTTAGGCCATCCCAATCGCTCAAAAGATGTCTGAGAATTCCTTGACGAGCAGCTCGCGACGGAGTTTCACATCGTTCGGGATACCAAACTCTGCCTTGAACTTGCGATAAATCGTCTGAATCTGGTGCTCGACCGTCCTCGGCGACTTGCCAAGCCTTTTCGCAATCTCCCTGTTGCTACCTCCTCTGACGACAAGCTCTCTGAGCACCGCGCGTTCGGTATCGGTGAGCTCCGAAACGAAGCCTTTAAGCGCCCGTTTCCGCCTGTCCCGATACAGCATCCTATGCAGTTTCCCGCTGAGAATGGCCTCGCTGTCAAAATGAGGCGGCAGTTTTGCCTGTAACTCGGTGTCGCTCCATGGGATGACAGGGATATCGATAAGCTGAACTTTATCTGCATCTTCCATAACCATCGACCGTGAGTTCATGACATCGGGCTCGGATATGATGTGCCATGCGTAGTCGTCCTCGTCAAACAGCATCTGCGCAGCGATGATGGCAAGAATTGACATCGTCTTTCTGCCACCTGAGACATTCAGGTGGATGTTGTAGTCCTTCAGCTTGATGTCCCGCATGAGGTCGAAGAGAAAGCTCAAAGTGGCTTCTACTTCCTCAGGAGTCTTTATATCGGCTATAGGCTTCCCGTCGGACTGGATTTCCGCGAATTTAAGCTCATAGCTGTTCAAAGCCTCATCCTTCTCAAAGACCTCCTTCAACTTTTGTATCGACTGCGCGTTTTGAGCCACCTCCTGCGATGTGTGGACGACGATCACCTCATCTATGGCGTGATCAGGGTAGCGCTTGCTTATGGAAAAGAGCCCCAGC
The DNA here is from genome assembly GCA_015489175.1 of Caldifarciminota bacterium. GTDB lineage: Bacteria > Hydrothermota > Hydrothermia > B15-G9 > B15-G9 > WGAI01. Next base: position 1,916 of record WGAI01000041.1, read on the forward strand.
GTCACGACCTGCGGGGCAAACCCAAGTGTAGCTATGTATTTGTATTCCTTTACCTTCACAACTCACCATCTCCTTTTAAAATTTTGGTTAGAAGGGAATTTTTAAGCAACAAAGATATAAAAACAAGTGCATCGCATAGGTAGGGTTGAGGGAATGGGAAGCTCGACCCGTTGCTCACCTGCCCCGAAATTCTTATAATTTCAACAAATTTGTAAACAACCGATTTGATAAACCTCTGGAGGTGTTGGAAATGGCAGAAATGGAAGTTCTTCGCGCACTTGATGCAATATTCGAGACATTTCGCAGCCATATCGAAGGGTTGATGGTGATCGTTCCGCCTATAAACATGTTTGAGACACCACACGATATCGTGCTGCAAGTGGCTTTGCCTGGCGTGAAAAAGGAGGACATCAAACTCTCTTTCTCGGACGGCTATGTCACGGTCAAGGCTTATCGGAGGAAGATGCTGTCGGAAGAGGATATGCCGCATTTCAAGGCACTCGAAATATCATCCGGCCTCATAAGGAGGAAGGTATTTGTCGGCAAGGAAGTGGACACGGAAAACATCCAGAGCACGCTTGAAGACGGTATCCTTGAGATAAGGTTCCCAAGGAAGAAACCTTTGAGCGTGGATCTCCAGATAGAAACGGAGGAATAACATGGATCAGGAAAAACCCAAAATTCCAAAAGAATTGCCGGTTTTGCCGATAAAAGGCGGCGTGGTGTTCCCCAATTTAATGGTGCCACTCGTCCTGACGAACGAAAATTCAAAAAAACTTGTCGATGATGCACTTGCAAGCGAGCGCATCATTGGGATAGTGACCCAGAAAGACGAGAATGTCGAAAATCCCGGCCCATCTGATCTTTACAACTTCGGAACAGCAGCAATCATTCTGAAAATGTTGCGCACACCTGACGACTCGATGCGCGTGCTGGTGCAGGGGCTCGAACGAATCAAAATTGAGGAATACATAAAAACCGAGCCATACCTCATCGCTCGCGTTGAAACTCTGCCAGAGCCCGAAGTCACGGAAGACGATGTTGAGCTCGAAGCACTTAAACACAATGTTCTTGCCACATTTCAGGAGATCGTGAAAAACACCCCGTTCCTTCCGGATGACTTGATCACCGTGGCATTGAACATCAAAGAGCCTGGCAAACTCGCCGATTTCATAACCTCCTACATGCCCATCAAAGTTGAGGAAAAACAGAAAATACTGGAGACATATCACCCGAAGGATCGCCTCAAGGAGCTGCTTTCGATACTCAGTCGGGAAATGGAGATCATCAAACTTTCCACCAAGATACAGCAGGAGGTCAAAAGCGAGATAGACAAGGGACAACGCGAATATTTCCTCAGGGAACAGCTTAAAGCCATCCAGAAAGAGCTGGGCATGACCGAGGACGAGCGTGAGGCGGAAGCAAAAGAGTTCCTTGAAAAAATCGAAAAATCCGGGATGCCGGAGGAGGTCAAAGAGGTTGCTTTGAAGGAAGTTGAGCGGCTCAGACGTATGATGATAGGCTCACCCGAATACACCGTCGTTCGCACATATCTCGAATGGCTGACTGAACTGCCGTGGAGCGTCGAAACCGAGGACAACCTCGACATCGATAGGGCACGCAGAATACTCGACGAGGATCACTTTGATCTTGAAAGGGTCAAAGACAGAATCCTCGAATTCCTTGCTGTCAGGAAATTGAAAAGTGACACGAAAGGGCCAATCCTCTGCTTTGTAGGGCCTCCAGGTGTGGGGAAAACCTCTCTGGGCAGGTCGATCGCCCGCGCCATGGGCAGGAAGTTCGTTCGCATGTCGCTCGGTGGCGTCCGCGACGAGGCGGAGATCAGAGGCCATCGACGCACCTATGTGGGCGCTCTGCCCGGCCGAATTATTCAGGGCATCAAACAGGCAGGCACCAAAAACCCCGTGTTCATGCTCGACGAGATAGACAAGATAGGGGTTGATTTCAGGGGCGATCCAGCTGCTGCGCTCCTTGAGGTGCTCGACCCCGAACAGAACAGGGAATTCGTCGATCATTACCTCGATGTCCCGTTCGACCTCTCAAAAGTGCTTTTCATCACAACGGCAAATGTAACAGCGACGATTCCGGCCCCTCTGTTAGACAGGATGGAAATCATCGAGCTGCCGGGATATGTGGATGAAGAAAAACTGCAGATAGCGAAGAATTACCTGATACCGCGTCAGAAGATCGAAAACGGACTTGAGAACTACGATGTCGTCTTTCAGGAGAAGGCGATCTTCAAAATCATTCGCGAATACACCCGTGAGGCAGGTGTGCGCAACCTCGAACGGAGAATTGGGAGCATCCTCCGCAAGATCGCCAAAGAAATCGCTATGGGCAAGCTAAAAAAGAAGCGTATCGTCATAACGCCGCGCAGGGTTGAGAAATATCTCGGAGCACCTCAATATTACTCCGAAGTCGCTGCAAGGAAGGGCGAAGTTGGCGTTGTGACTGGACTTGCATGGACGCCAACAGGCGGTGACATCCTCTTCATCGAGGTCCTGAAGATGCCAGGAGGCAAGAACCTGATTTTGACCGGCCAGCTTGGCGATGTGATGAAGGAATCTGCAACTGCAGCACTCTCGCTCGTGCGCTCAAAGGCGGGAGAACTCGGAATTGACCCCAAATTCTACGACAAGTATGACATCCACATCCATGTCCCCGCCGGCGCGATTCCAAAAGACGGTCCGTCGGCCGGTGTCGCGATATTCATTGCGCTCGTCTCGCTCCTAACCGAGAAACCTGTGGACCCGGAGCTCGCGATGACAGGCGAAATTACGCTAAGAGGCAAAGTCATACCCGTTGGGGGAATAAAAGAAAAAGTCATAGCGGCCAAACGGGCTGGCATAAAACGTGTTATACTGCCTCAATGGAACAAAAAGGACCTCGCGGATGTGCCAGATTACATAAAAGAAAGCCTGAAATTCCACTTTATCGATAATGTTGATGAAGCAATCGAGATAGCGTTTGGTGAGAACAAGTGAGATAATCATACCCCATGATATTGCAGGAGACTTGAATGCATAGATACATACCGAGTTTTTTGTCCGTTGCGAGGCTTGCCCTTCTGCCTGTAGCCGTGTTCGAACTTGTGAACTATCGGATATGGGCGGGGACCGTGACAATTGCCGTAATGCTCTTGACCGATTTGCTCGATGGCAACCTTGCGCGGAGATGGAATTCAACATCGACAATCGGCGCCCTGCTCGATCACGGCGCCGACAAAATCATTGCGGTTACGCTGACGTGGGTCGCGTATCGCTATTACGAGCTGCCGCTGTGGGTCTTCTATTTCGTATTCGTGAGAGAGATCTTGATCGTGATAGGCGGAATTTACCTCTGGAAGGCCAGAGGCAGAACCCCGGGATCTGATTGGTGTGGCAAAGTCGCAGGCACTATTCTGCTTGCCGCTATTTACGGCTATATCGCTGACATCCCCTACAAAGAGATTTTCCTTGCAATAGCCCTCGCTGGAACGATTCTTGCCGCTTTTAATTACCTGTTTATGGCAATTAGATATGTGGCAACAACCAATCAAGAAATTACCTGAATCTTAAAAGGAGAACTGCCATGCTTAGAAAAACGAAAATAGTGGCCACAGTCGGTCCGGCTATCAGAGAGCCCGATAAAATGCGGGAGTTAATCGAATTGGGCGTAAATGTCTTCCGCCTCAACATGTCGCATGGTGATCATCGAACACACGAAGAAAATATCAAGATGATACGGGAAGCAGAGGCTCAGCTTGGCATCCCTGTGGCTATAATGGTCGATCTATCCGGCCCCAAGATACGGGTTGGCAGGATTAAAAATGATAGCATGCCAATCAAAGAAGGCCAAACCGTGATCCTCACCATCGAGGATATCGAAGGACACGACAACATCATACCGATAAGCTACAAATTTTTGCCCGAAGATGTTGAACCCGGCGACAGGATACTGCTTGCGGACGGCGCAATCGAGCTGGTGGTCGAGAAGGTCGAAGGCAAATTGATTTACTGCCGAAGCGTAAACGGCGGGGAACTGAAATCACACAAGGGCGTTAATGTGCCCACAAAGCCGCTGAGTATCCCGTCGCTCACGGACAAGGACAAATTGGATGTCAAGTTTGCCGTTGAGCACGATGTGGACTGGGTGGCACTGTCTTTCGTCAGGAGATCGGACGACATTAGAGAGCTAAAATCGCTCCTCAATGCGTTCCACAGCAACATCAAGGTTATCGCCAAGATTGAGAAGGCGGAAGCTGTCAGAAACATAGACAAAATTCTTGCGGAAACAGACGGGGTAATGATCGCACGGGGCGACCTCGGTGTTGAGATAGAGCTTGAAAAGGTGCCAATCGTGCAAAAGATGGTCATTCGAAAGGCGTTGCATCTTGGAAAGCCTTCGATAGTCGCGACTCAGATGCTCCTCTCGATGGTAAACAACCCGAGACCGACGCGAGCGGAAGTCACAGATGTGGCAAACGCCGTATTCGAACACGCTGATGCCGTGATGCTTTCGGAAGAAACGGCAGTCGGGAAATACCCCACTGAAGTCATAAAGACAATGGACAGGATATTGAGGTGCGCAGAGGAGGAATACTACAAGTCGAACATCCATCTGGCCATCTCGAGGCCTGATAATGCCACAACAGCTGATGCGATAAGCCATGCCGCCTGCATAATGGCTGGCGACCTTGAGGCCTCATGCATCGTGACACCAACCCATTCCGGTTTCACTGCAAGGATGGTGTCCCGTTTCAGGCCAAGACAGCCAATTGTGTCGCTAAGCCCCA
>WGAI01000042.1 GCA_015489175.1 Caldifarciminota bacterium
GACCCGTTCCACCAACATCATGTTCGCTCTTCCTCACAGGGCTAATGTGAGACTTGATGTTTACGACGCTTCTGGTCGTCTGATAAACACGCTTGCGGACGGCGTCTATAAGGCTGGCTATCACAAGATCGCATGGGACGGCACCGACGCTAACGGATACAGGCTGCCGGCAGGCGTTTACATCTACCGTCTGAAAGCGGACAATTTCGTGGCTACCAGAAAACTGGTCATCCTGAAGTGATTTCCTTCTGCTTCAGGCTCTTACGGGGGGCGTAAGCCCCCCGTTTTTTTATTTTTCCACCTGCGCGATAACCCGGTTTAAATGTTTTCCTGTAAGAACCCCACAGTTTATGATATAATTTGCATTAAAATTTCAAATTTGAAAAACTGGAGGTGCAAGGTGCATAAAAAACTGTTCATACCCGGGCCCACTGAGGTGAGCCATGATGTGCTGATCGCTCAGGCCCGTGAGCCTATGATAGGCCACAGGATGAAGGCATTTTCGGACCTATACCACCGCATCGTCACTACACTTGAGGAGATTTTCGCCACCAAATCCCATGCTATGGTTTTCACATCATCCGCAACCGGTGTCATGGAAGGCACTTTGAGGAATGTGGTTAACAAGAACTACCTCTCCACAGTGAATGGTGCGTTTTCTGAGCGCTGGTTCAAAATAGGTCTTGTGAACGGCAAGGAAGGCGAGAAGATAGAGGTCGATTGGGGGAAAGCTATCAAGCCCGAGATGGTGGCGGATGCGTTGAAGAAGAAACACTATGAGGCTGTGCTTGTTACTTACAACGAGACATCGACCGGCGTGATGAACCCGCTGAAAGACATAGCTGAAGTTGTTCACGACCTCTCGCCCGATACTCTCGTGCTTGTGGATGCTGTGAGTGCTCTCGGCGGTGCACCTGTGGATATTGATGGCTGGGGCGTGGATGTGATCCTCGCATCGGTTCAGAAATGTTTTGCGTTGCCGCCCGGCCTGACGGTCGCCTTTGTCAGCGATAAAGCGCTCGAAAAAGCGAAAAATGTGGAGAACAGAGGCTACTATTTCGATTTCTTGCTCATGATGAAGTATTGGGAGACCAGAAACTTCCAGACGCCAGCCACTCCGGCAATATCTTTGATGTGGGCGCTTGATCATCAGTTGCAGAAAATGAAGGCCGAGACACTTGAGAAGCGGTATGAACGGCACGCTGAGATGGCACAGATGGCTCGAAATTGGGCCAGGGAGAGGTTCGCCCTCTTCGCAGAGCCCGGCTACGAGTCGCTCACTGTGACGACGGTGGTCAATACCAGAAATGTTGACATCGTGAAGCTTAACGAAGAGCTTGGAAGGAGGGGCTTTGCAATTTCAAACGGCTACGGGAAGCTGAAAAATCAGACATTCCGCATCGGACACATGGGCGATTTAACTACAGGTGACCTTAAGTCCCTGCTTGCAAACATAGATGAAATCATAGGAGCATAACCATGTTCAAGGTCTTGATCACGGATCCCATAGCGCCTGAAGGTGTTGAGATATTAAAAGAGGCGGGCTTTCAGGTCGATGAAAGGCCTGAATGGAAAGGCGAGAAGCTCATCGAAAACATCAAGGGTTATCACGCACTCATAGTCAGGAGTGCCACAAAGGTTACAGCGGATGTGATAGCGGCTGCCGACACGCTCAAGGTCATCGGCAGAGCTGGCGTTGGCCTCGATAACATCGACCTCAAGGCAGCGAAAGAGCATGGAATTGAGGTTTTTAACACGCCCGGTGCCACCGCAATTTCCGTGGCTGAGCTGGCGCTCGGTTTCATCCTCTCGTGCGCGAGGTGGATACCGATAGCGGATCGCTCGATCAGAGCGGGCAAATGGGAGAAAAAGAGGTTCAAGGGCATCGAGGTGTATGGCAAGACGCTCGGAATTTTAGGGATAGGCAGGATAGGAACGGAGCTTGCGAAAAGGGCGTCGGCTCTTGGGATGGAGGTTATAGCCTATGACCCGTTCGTGGAGAAGCATGAGATCGCCCGAATGGTGAGCTTCGACGATGTCCTTTCCAGAGCCGACTTCATCTCCCTCCACCTTCCGCTAACGGAGGACACCTACCACATGATTTCGGATAAGGAATTTGAGAAAATGAAGGACGGTGCGGTCATCATCAACGCTGCGCGCGGCGGCGTGGTCGATGAGAATGCTCTTGTTAAGGCTCTCAGATCGGGCAAACTCAGGTGCGCAGCACTTGATGTCTATGAGCATGAGCCGCCACCTGAAGATTCGCCGCTCAGAGAGATCGAGAATCTCGTCCTCACGCCACACATAGGCGCTCAGACCATCGAGGGACAACGCAGATCAGGAGTGGAGATAGCGACGAAAATCAGGGATTTCCTGACGAAATAACCTCGTTTTTCAGCTAAAAGCTGAAGGGTATGGTTGGATGGGGGTTTTTATTTCAACTTTGTGGAAATCTCTAACAATTTTTTCCACCTCGCATCGATTTCTGTCTTCTGGTGCATGTGTTCGCAGGTTTCGTAATTCCAGTTGACACCACATACCGGACAGAGGCCTTTGCAATCGGGTTTACAGAGCGGTTTCATGGGAACGGAAAGGATGATGATCTCCCTTACAAGTGGCTTTATATCAAGCTCTTCAGTGGCGTAATACATCGTGAAGATGTCTTCTTCGGCGAGCGATTTTTCCTCGATAACCTCCTCCTTGCCTGCCTTTAAATAATAGGTAACTTTTTCATCGAACTTGCGGTCGAATTCCTCGAGGCAGCGTGAACATGTCAACCTGAGCGTGTAGCTGGCTTCGAGTGTCAGCTTGACATTGTTTTTGCTTTTGATTGCAACGATGTGCGTTTCCACATCGCTGTTGAGTGTGAAATCACGGCCTTTGCCGAGTCCAAGCTCAGCTGCCGAGTATGTGCGCCAGAACTCATTCCGACCCGGTTTGAGCTTCTCAAGATTGAGGATCATAAGTATCACCTTCCGATTAAAGTTAGCGGGATATTTTAAAGGCAACCCCCTGTATGACCACCCCCTCCGTGCAAAATTATCAGCTGATTACGCCAAGTTTTTTGCCGATCTCCGTGAATTTCTGGATGGCGTAATCGAGGTCTTTCTTTGTGTGTGTTGCGGAAATCATGACCCTTATGCGGGCTTTGCCCCGTGGAACGGTCGGGTAGGTTATCGCCTGAGCGAATATGTCGGCTTCCTCAAACAGCATCCTTGAGAAGTCCTGGGCCACCTTCTCGTCATACAGCATAACAGGTGTTATCGGTGTCACGCTCTTGCCCGTGTCGAACCCGGCCTTCTGCATCTCGGCTTTGAAGTAGTTTGTGTTGTCCCAGAGCTTTTTAACGCGGTCTTCGGAGCGGTTAAGTATTTCGACAGCAGCCAGTGCGGCGGCGACATCCGGCGGTGTGGGAGCGCTTGAGAACAGGAATGGTCTCGCCTTCTGCTTCAGAAACTCAACGACTTTGGCAGGCCCAGCGACATAGCCACCGACCACGCCAAATGCTTTGGATAGAGTCCCGACCTCCACATCGACGCGGCCATGAAGGCCATAGTGGTCAACAATCCCGCGGCCGCCACGACCGAGAACGCCCTCGCCATGAGCGTCGTCCACCATCACCATTGCACCATACTTCTCAGCGACCTCGACGATCTTGTCGAGTGGCGCAATGTCCCCGTCCATGGAGAAAACGCCGTCGGTTATGATCAGAATCCTGCGTGCCGACGGGGCATGCTCCGCAAGCTGTTTGTCCAGATCTTCAACATCCAAGTGCTTGTAGATAACGCGCTTCGCCTTTGAAAGACGGACGCCGTCGATGATGGATGCGTGGTTGAGCTCATCGGAAACTATGAGGTCTTCGGGAGACGGCACGAGCGCAGGGATGGTGCCGAGGTTGGCGTTAAAACCGCTCTGATACAGGATGGCGGCTTCTGCTCCTTTGAATTCGGCAAGCCTTTTCTCTAATTCCACATGGAGTTTCATTGTGCCGGCAATGGTTCTGACGGCGGCTGGGCCAACGCCGTATTCGTCAATGGCCTTTTTCGCAGCCTCTTTGAGCTCAGGATCATCTGCAAATCCGAGGTAGTTGTTGGAGCACATGTTAAGCACTTTCTTCCCATCAACCACTATCCATGCGCCCTGAGGGCTCTCGATCGTGCGGATGGTGATGTAAAGGCCCTTTTCCTTCGCCTCTCGCAGCTCTTCATCAATAAAATCAAGCTTTCCCATCACAAACCTCCTTTTGGATTGTTTTTTTTACCTTTCTACTCCGTTGATTCGGGATACAACACTATCTTTACTGCCTTTTTATCCAGAAGCAGATGCATGGCTTCATCAAATTTCTCAAGCGGGAAAGTGTGTGTTATCAACGGTCTGATGTCCACTTTCCCTGATGTCAAAAGCTCCTGAACCTGATACCAAGTTTTGAACATCAACCTCCCGTTGATACCCTTTATGTTCAGATATTTAAACACAATGTCCTCAGCCAAGTCGATAGTGACAGGCTTCGATGGAATGCCGAGAAGTGATACAAAACCATTCTTTCTGACCGATTTGAGCCCCTGATCTATCGCCTGAGGTGCACCTGACATCTCGATAAACACATCCACGCCAAGCCCATGAGTGTTGTCAAGAATGAACTCGACTGGATCCATTTCTAACGGGTTTATCACAAAGTCTGCGCCCATCTTCTCGGCGAACGAGCGCCTGTATTCGCTCGGCTCCACCGCAAATATCGTTGATGCTCCAGCGGCTCTGGCAACGGCGATTGACATCAATCCGATTGGGCCCAATCCAAAGATCGATACGGTTTTGCCTGCAAGGTCGGTGGCAAGTGTTGCATGAACGGCGTTTCCAAATGGTTCCTGAATTGCGGCGACCTCAGGCGGTATTGACCTGTCCGTTTTCCATGCGTTTTCCTCAGGGATTGAGATGTATTCCGCATAAGCACCATCCACATCAACGCCAAGGATTTTCACATTCTGACAGATGTGTTTCTGGCCCGTGCGGCAATAATAGCACTTGCCGCAGGCAATGTGTGTTTCAGCAGAAACATAATCGCCGGGTTTGACCATCGTCACATCTCGACCAATTTCCACCACTTCACCCACAAATTCATGGCCGAAGATGCGCGGAGGCTTAACGGCATGAGCTGCCCATTCATCCCATTTATAGATATGCACATCTGTGCCGCATATACCAACAGCTTTGATCTTTACAAGCACATCGTGAGGACCCACTTTTGGCACAGGAACCCGATTAAGGGAGGCCCCAGGACCGGGCACAGCTTTGAGAATGGCTTTCATAGTTTCCAATTTTGAACCTCCTTCTTTGCATCGAATGATAAACCTGAGATTTCTTTGAAGTCAAGCGTTAAATCCGTTGTCACATCAGCAATTTGGGCATTTACATATTAAACACATATTGTTGTTTTAAATTTCTCATGTCTTTTCGAGAGTCATTCATTTTGTCCCGAAGTGCCTTAAAATTATTTGTATTGCATAAAACTTTAAAATCACTTCAATTTTAGAGTTAGTGTGTTATCCAAAAAGAAACAGTAAAAATTTTTATACTTTTACAGTGAACTATTTTTTAGATTGGTTAATAACCGTTAATGGATGTATTCTGCCGTTAATGTAATTTTCGTTGACAGTGGTGCATACGCCATTATTATCCATAATACTATGATAAACATTGCTACTATAGAAATTGCTCACCGGGAGGATAATATGCATGGAAGGGAATCCAGAAGCAGGGTAAAGATATACTGGAAACCCATAAGGTTTGGGATACTTATGTCCGTAATACTGACCTTTTTGTGGGCTTTGATTTTTAAAATCATGTCAAACTCATCTATCCTCCTATCAATTACCTTTGGTTTATTGACGGTTGTGTTTTCGTTCTTATTTACACTATGGATTTCAAAACTTATTCGCACATCCCGTATTGATATGATGGCAATAATTGTTGGAGTTTTTTCTTTGCCGTCGGTTTGGTTGGCTTATGGAACGTATCTGCTTATCTGTTGGATAAATACAGGCTGTTGGTTCAAAGGAACATCAACAGTTTTCTGGAAGGTAACCGCTATTGGCGGGATTGCTTCGTTTTTGGGCTCTGTAGGGCTTGGTTCCAATTTTACAAGGATTTACAACGAGTTGAAGAAGAAAAGTGCTAATGTGGAAGCCCAGTTGAGGACTTTGAAGGACATAATAAATCCACATTATCTTTTCAACATTTTCAGTTCCATACAGGCATACATGTGGCTTGATAAGAACAAAGCGGATAGGATGATAGTTTTGCTTGCTGATGCTCTTAGATATGTTCTTAAATCGGAAAGAAAAGGTTATGTTCCGATGGCAGAAGAGCTTGAGTATGTTGAGAAGCTTGCCCAGCTCAATAGCATGCAGGGAGGCAATGAGGATAAGGAAATCGTGATCATAAGGAATGGGGATGAGGATTACCTTATTCCACCGTTTGGCATTTTTGTTTTTGAGAGATTTATGTTGAAATTCGATCAATTCACATCGCTCTTTTCGAGCAGACCTGTGTTATTTGAGGGGAGAAGATCGGGAAATTACTATTTCTTGCGTTATGGCTTTAGCAGCGATAGTGCCGCTGATGATTGGGTCGATATGGCAAATTTCATTGTAGAAACAGGTAGGAATTTCTGGGCAGGTCATGAGATAAAGTATGAAATAGATAAAAAGGCGAGGGAGCTTAGATTATGGCTGCCGCTAAGAAGATCAAAGTCTTAATCGCAGAGGATGACAGGCCAACTCGTGAGTATCTTGAGAGGCTGCTCAAGGAGATGGAAGATATTGAAGTGGTGGCCTCTGTATCCAATGGCAAAGAGGCTTATGAGGCTGTCAAAAAATATAATCCAGATCTCCTTGTTCTTGACATCGAGATGCCTTTTCTGAACGCATTTGAACTCCTTGAGCGATTGGACTCGCCTCCGCCTGTCGTTTTTGTGACGGCTTACGATGAGTATGCAGTTCGAGCATTTGAAGTAAATGCAATAGATTATGTTTTAAAGCCTATTCAAAAAGAGCGTTTGAGGATGGCGATCGATAAGGCATTCGAGCGAGTTTCAGATATAGACGAATGGAGGTCAGATTTAAGGGATCTAATTGAGAAGTTTCAGCCCAAAAAGATAGTGAAGCTTCCAATAGTTACGCCCACCTCTTTGAAACTCATTCCGCTCGATGATGTGGTCTGGATAGAGTCGAGTGGTGATTCGAGCATTGCCCACCTGAAAAACGGGGATATGGGGAGGGTGCCCAAAAGGATCGGCGAGGTTGAGAAGATGTTGCCTTCGTCGAAATTCCTCAGGGTTCATAAGTCGTTTATGGTCAATCTTGTGCACATAGATGAAATTGTGCCGTGGTTTAACGGTGAGTATCTTTTAAAGATGTCGGATGGTAGTGAGATAGTTGTGGCGAGAAGACGGGTTAAGGCCCTGAAATCTCGATTTGGACTAACAAAAATGGAGGAGTGATACAGGATGAAGAGGATATTGATAATCGGAAGTATACTGTTTGTGTCCACGATGTTGTGGGCACAAAGTAAGCAAGATACTGCCGAAAAAAGCCCTTTGAAGGCAGAGCTGAAGGCGTGGGTATTGCGGTCCGATACCGTTGACGGTAAGGTCGTTACCAAAAAACTCCCTGCTGACTCTGCCGTAAACGGCGATACAATTCAGTATGAGCTCATATATACCAATCTAAGTGATAAACCCATAAGTGGGCTTGAGCCTATGGCTTTGATACCTGACGGAACGGAATATGTGGTAGGCTCAGCTTTTAGCAGCGCAAAGGCCAGGGTGCTCTTCTCAATCGATGGGGGAAAATCTTTTCACGAGTTGCCTATCTACTACACGGTCACTTTGCCAGATGGCAAAAAGGTAAAGAAAGAGGCGACTCCTGATATGTTCACGCATATCCGCTGGGGCATGGAGGGGGAACTTCGCCCTGGCCATAGCGCTGTCTTTTCCTACAAGGTTGTTGTGAAATAAACAAAAACAAGGAGGTTGATGCCTTATGAATAATAAATGGAACAACCTGTTGAAGGTTGCATTGGTTCTGATCGTGTCGGGGGTCATGACAGCTGCCACAGCTTTGACACCTGCTGGCACAGTCATAAGGAACCAAGCGTCCGCGAGATATAAAATAGGTGATACGGAATACACCTCGACATCCAACGAGGTGATGACAGAAGTAAAAGCTGTTTACAATCTCGATCTCTTGCTCAACGGTCAGGATACGTCCGAAGCTACCAATCCTGTTGTCGTGCAATATGCCTATGTCGGTAACAATGTCTATATACAGTATGAGATAAGGAGCTACTCCAACACAGCTGACACTGTCGATATAACTGAGCTTGTTAAGGATGGGTCTTCTAATATGCCAGACCCAACCGAGATTTCGGTTTACGAAGATGAAAACGGGAATGGCGCAGTTGATCCTGGCGAACAGCTTTTGGGAGTGTGGGATCCGTCTTCAAACAGCTGGAGCACAGTTTCTCAAAGCTTGAATGGCAACGGTTATCCCGATGTGTATGTGGACATGAATTCGAGCAAGTTCTTTGTAGTGACATACACAATCCCGTCTGGAGCTTCTAATGGTCAGAAGTATATCCTCGGTGTGACGGTTCAATCGGGCGGCAACTCCTCCGTTCAGGATCCGGGATCAGAAGGCGGCAACAACTACCATGAGGTTATAGTTACCACAGACGCTTCTATATGGGCCAACAAAACCGCTACTCCTCAGCAAGTGGCACAGGGCGATACCATTACATACACGATTAGCGGTTCAAATGTCGGTGGACAGGTTACAGATACGGTATCCGTTGGTTACGATAACGATGGAGATGATAACATTGACGCATACTATCAGGGTGTGATTCTCAGAGATGGAATTGACACATCGCTTGTCTATTTCGCGGGAGACTTATCGGCGACACCTTCAGGCAATGAAATCTACTTCTATGATGCCAACAATGACGGCACATCTGCATGGCACGATACACCACCTAATGATTCCACGCTCATAGATTCTGTGGGTTATGTGTTCCCTAACATAGATCCCGGTCAACAGTTCACATTCACTTTCAAGGTAAAGGTTAGAGATAATGTTGCTGCCGATACATCCATCTCCAATGTCGCTGTCATAAGATATAAACTCCAGTCCGGGACGGATACTTCGTTCACCACGAATAACGCAGTTGTCACGGTTAACGCTTCTGGAGCTTACATTTATAGTGTTAGGGTGGGGCCTTATGGTAATCCAGAAGCCTCCGGTGGCGGAGCTACTGGCAATGTGAACAACGATACAGCAGCTGTAGATATAATCGAGGCTGGCGGATACGAGCTGGATACGATTACCGTTAAGAACATAGGTAATGTGGCCGATGAGTATGTTCTGAGCGATACTGTTCTGACCAGCGGTGCTGAGAATAAGTTTTCAAGTATCACATTCTTGCACATGGATGCTTCCACTCCTATTGCTAACAACAGGATTTCGCTCGATGCAGGTGAGTCCATGGACCTTATTGTGAGGATAGCGGTGAACGATACAGTTGACACTCGGGGTGATGATATCCTGATCGCTATTAAGGCCACATCTGTTAATTACCCCGACTCTTTCAACTACACACGCATAAGGATCGATAGCATAATTGGATTGAGTGTGGACATAGGTAATGCAAATTACACTGCTGGATCTGTTGACAATACGCCTGCCGATTCTGCCAGTAATCCCGGCCGTTGTGTGACATTCCCGCTGGATGTGCTGAACCAGTCCGGTGTCTCTGATGTGTATGGTCTCTCCTATCATGTACCTGCCGGGTGGACGGTTACATTCTATCCTGATCAAAATGGCGACGGAACGCCTGATACACTTGTTCCTATAACTCAGGTTGGTCCAGTTAATCCTGGTGAAGAAGGGCATGCCGTGGCTTATGTGTGCATACCTGACAATGAAAGTCCTGGCGCCCAGGATGTCAATTTCGTTTCGTATTCCACCAGGGATACGACAGTTCGCGACAGCATAACCAACACCGTTACGGTCAACAATGTGTGTCAGATGTCTATAATTCCTGATAGGCATTCAACTGGATTCCCCGGCGGCTTTGTCACCTATCAGCACAGGGTTACAAACTTTGGCAACAGCAATGCGAATGTGACAATAAACATAAATTCTCAGAGAGGCTGGACATATATAGTTCTTGACTCAGATGGCCAGACTGTCATAAGTGGTCCAATTACTCTTACGCCTGGTCAGGATACTGTTATTTATGTGCGTGCGTTCGTGCCGAGCGACGCTTCACCTGGACAGTCTGATATAGCTACAATAGAGGCTACAACCGGCACATGTGCTGACACAGTGACCGATGTGACAGATGTGATAGCAGGTGCACTTCAGCTTACAAAATGGATTATGGACCCCAACCATGACGGAACGGTTGACGATAGTTCATATAGCAGTTACGGCGTGCCTTACAGCTACAACACGGATTCTGGAACGATTTGGTATCGTGTCCATTACAAGAACATAAGCACGGATACTGTGAAATCTCCTATCATCTATGAGCCTGTGCCCACAAATACGATCATACTCGACGGAACGGTTGGTGGAACACCCTCATCGGGTCAGCTCCTCTATAGTTACAGCACAGATGGCGGTAACACATGGACTTCATGGTCAACTACTCACTCAGGATGGCCTGTTGACCAGATAACGAACATCAGATTTGGCATAGACAGCAACAGCGACAACACTATAACGGATGATGATGTAATCCTGCCTGGCGGAAACGGATATATAGAATTCAAGGTCAAGATCGAGTAATAAACTCGATTAGAGGACTTATCTGGAGGGAGATGTTGAAGGTTACTGAGAAGACCCAAAGCGAAAAAAAAGGGGGATTGTGCCTTCTCATCTCCCTCCTTTTCATTTCTGTTGGATTCCTTAACGCCCAGCATGTAAGGATAACTAATCAGGCAATAGCTGTTTATAATCTCAATGGTGTTCGATACTCAATACCTTCAAATGTTGTAGAAACCACAGTTTTGCCTATCTACAGTTTTGAGATTTTCCCCAACGGTGATACCATTAACCCAGCAAGAAGGGTTTTAACACAGGTCGGGGCAACGGGTTATATAGAATACATTCTGGTAAACACGGGCAATGCTACAGATAGTTTCAGGGTTTATCCAAGTTACATCGCGGGGAATTTCCCACTTGGAAATCTGAGGATTTATGAGGACTTGAACAGAAATGGAAGGGTCGATCCTGGGGAGAATGTCCCGATAGACCGACTTGATGATGTTAGGCCGGATAGCATCGTTTATCTTATTCTGGCCTTTGATATACCTCCCAACGCCCCTTTAGGTGATTCTGTGTTTGTGGATATTATCGGAGTTTCTTTGAGCAATGGCCTTGTTGACAACGATAACTGGTCATTAGTAAAGGTCGTCCTTGGCCCAGTTATCGATGCATGGAAGACAGTAAACGCTCCCACCACACACCCTGGTGACACTTTGAGATATGAGATCAGATTTGTGAACAACGGGCAACAAAGCGCAGATTCCGTCATTGTGATCGATTACATAAATTATGACGGTTATACGCCTTACACTACTTTTGTGCCGAATTCTGATGGTTCTATACCTTATTCGAGGATAGAGTATCTTTGGAGGGGTGATCTCACATGGCGCGATAGCCTGCCGCCTGAAGCCGAGGATGTGGCTGGGATAAAAGCTGTTTTTTACAACATATCAGTTTCGCAGAGTGCGAGGTTTTGGTTCTCTGTGGAGGTCGATTCGTCTGTTCCGGAATCTCTCCGAATAGATAATGTGGCATTCATCTTATCCTACGGATCTGAGGGCAGGGCTTCCGATACAACAGTTACAAATGTGGCCATATCCGTCCCTGTAATTGCACCTGTGCTTCACATAGGGCCATACGGGAACCCTCGAGCTTTGCCCGGTGGGGAGGGCAGCGACGACGATGTCCAACATCAAGATAGCGTCGAAACAGGCGTCTGGCTTACCTTCCGCAACACCGTTCTGAACGAAGGGCCTGTCCCGGCTATGATCGAGTTTTCTCTTGATGCGGCTGAATTAGGCCTTGGCCCGAATTCTATGGTTTACCTCACGGATGCTACCCTTGAAACGCCTCTCTTCGACAGCAACGGCGATGGCCATCCGGATATGGGGCCACTTCAGCCGGGAGAGGAACGCCACATAGGCGTTAAGATATTGGTTCCAGATTCTCTGTCTGATTCGGCAAGCAACATTGTTAGAAGATTGGCGATAACTGTATATCCTCGCGGTATGGACACTCTGACGAACTCGACGGTGGACGAATTTATTGTGAGACCTATTACCCCAGCCTACAGCGTGAATTTGACCAAGTTTGTGGAGCCGGACACAGTTGTGGTCAACGGCACGAGGCTGATGTTCAGGATAAGGTTTGAAAACACGGGCAATTCTACGCTTCATGCTTTCAACATCTACGATGGCCTTTCTGAATACTTCAACGATCCGCAGGTGCCTGAGCACCTCGTTGTTGAGGACTTAAACCATATGCACGAACCGATTTTGGCTCATGGGGTATATGATTCCTCCTCTCGTTTCGTGCACTTCTACATGGATTCTGTTCCAATTGGTTTCGCTGGTGAGGTCAAGTTCTTCGTGACTGCCGCGATGCCAGATTCCGCCAATGAGGTCGTGGCTTATAACATCGCCAACAGCATATCGAGCGGCATGCAGCGGCCAGATACATCGAACAGAATCACACTTCATATCATTAGGCCCGTGCTTGAAATCAACAAGCGCAGCAAAAACAACCGTGCTGAGATCGGCGATATAGTGCATTATGAGATAACTATCTCGAATAAAGCTTCTTACGGGACTCTTTACAACCTGACAGTTTACGATACAATGCCAAACGGCTTCCGCGTGATCGAAAACGGTTTACACCTACCCGACGGCGTCAGGGTTTTGAAAAATAAAGGCAACATCATTGAGTTTGGCCTCGATTCTCTCCCGTGCAGCACATCGGTTGTTATCCGTGTGGATGCTGCTATCGGGCCGGGCGCAAGGGTTGGGCATGCAGAAAACAGGGCATGGGTTGTCGGACACCTGCCGTCGAGCGGAACGCGCATCACTGACGGCCCGGCAGTCGCATCTGTCGAGGTATCTGAAGGTTTCGCAACATCGCGTGGGTTCATCTTCGGAAAGGTCTTCATAGACGAAAACGATAACTCAATTCAAGACGAGGGCGAGCCCGGCGTGGCTGGCGTCATCGTTAGAATGGATAACGGCCTTTATGCCGTGACGGATTCGGCAGGTCGATATTCGATCTCAGGCGTGTTGCCGGGGCCGCACGGCGTGTGGCTGGACATGGTTAGCCTCCCGGACGGACTTGTCCCTGTGCCGGTCTCTATAGCCTCAATGGGCGATGGGCGCTCTCAACTGGTAAATCTTCCAAAATCCCTGCACTACAAGGCTAATTTCAGGCTAATCAGGATTGCAAAACGCATAACCCGTTTTGAGAGCGAGGCTTCACTCGTGAAGTCTGCCCATGTTGTCTCTGATAGCACCTTTATCAACATCGTTCTGCCATCCGCTTACTTCAGAACGGGAAAGGCCACATTGATGCCGGACGCACCGATCGAGCAATTCAAAAACATCGCTGAACTTGTAAAATCCATTCCGGGATGGAAAGTTATAGTCGAAGGACACACCGACCCAAGGCCAATTCACACAAAGGAATTCCCTGACAACTATGCGCTTTCGATCGCAAGGGCGAAAGCTGTGGCAAAGTTGTTGGAAAGCTTTGGCGTCCCGGAAAGCGTCATCGAAATACATGGATATGGCCCGGATAGGCCGAAGGTGCCCAACACCTCGCTCGCCAACATGGCAGTCAACCGCAGGACGGAAGTCAGGCTTGTTCCCAAAAACGATATAGCCAGAGGACTTGTAGAATACAGGATAAGGTTCGTTTCTGGGACACAGCCTATCGATTCGCTTCTCATCTCGGATGTCATCCCTGAGGGTATGCAGGTTGATACGGTTATGGTCTTCCGTGTGCCGGATGGATCGGCGTTTGATGTAGAACTAAGGGGGGACAAGCTTGAAGTTGAAGTCGATAAGGTTCAACCCCATGATACCGTTGAGGTTTGGTATCGCGTTCGAGTCACCGATGTCGTATCTGCTACGAAATACTACAACAATGCAAAGGCCCGGTTTTACATCAACTCGGTGTTACAGGGTGACTTGCTCAACGCCTCTGTGGAACTGGACACATCTGAGATCAGGACGCCTGTGAGTTATACGATTAAATTTCCATCTGATATACTGTTTGCAACGGGCAAAGCAAACCTCAGGCCCCAGTCAATTCCATATCTGAATCACATTTTGAAGATATTGAATGCGTATCCTGCTGCGCATGCGAGACTTGAAGGTCACACAGACCCACGTCCCATTCACACGAAAGAGTTTCCATCAAACATGGAGCTTGCGGAGGCGCGCGCGATGGCCGTTTACCGCTGGCTCGTGGCTCAAGGAGTGGATTCCTCGAGGCTTGAAGTCGCATGGTTCGCCGATAAGCATCCGCTCGTGCCCAACACAAACATGAGGAACATGGCGATAAACCGCAGGACAGAGGTGACAATCTATTTCCCTCCTGAGAATGTTAGAAGCGAGAGCAAATCAGATTCATCGGACATTGAGTTTGTCACATTGAGATTTAAGATTAGTGACCAGATAGGTGCGAAACATAAGCTTAAAATAGGCGATGTGCTGCCTTTGAATATGAAATATGTGGATGGTTCAGCAACTGCGAACGGCGTTAAGATCGATGACCCTGAGCTGGTGGTCGATTCGTCCGATTCCGTGATTAGGTTGACATTCATGGTGCCGTTTGATGTGATTAAGAACAGCGACACTTTAACGCTCGTATATGCAGTTGTCAGAAACGGCGGCGTTGAGGTTAGCCGTAGCATCGAAGCGATTGATACGCTTACGGTTGACGATTTGCCCGCCATACTCTATCCGAAGGACGGTCAGGTCATCACTGACAGGAACGCTATTGATATTGATATCGCTGTCCATTACATGGTTCCATTCCAGTTGATAGTCAACGGTGAAGTCGTCCCGATGGACAAATGTGGTGTCACGAAGACCGTCCAGTTCCGATTTGTGGAAGAGCGTAAGTTTATCGGCATCAAGCTGCGTGGAGGAGAGAACATCATCGTTTTGAAAGGCGTGGATGCATCTGGCAAGATGGTCGAAAAGAAGGTCAAGGTTTATGCTTCAGGTGAGCCTGCGATCCTGAAGCTTCATGTTTTGAACGAACCGGTGCCCGCTGACGGCATCACGAGGCCCAAGGTCCTCGTTGAGCTTTTCGATGCAGACAGTTTGCCCGTCGGCTCAAACATCGTTCTTGACCTCGAATTTGAAGGCGTTAAGCCGTGGAGCGATGACCAGAGGCCCGTCATGCCGGGTTATCAGGTCGTGCTCAAAGAGGGCAGGGCAGTGGTCGAGCTCGCACCTGCCTCAAAGCCGCACAAGGGCACGGTCGTGGCCAGATACTCGGACGAGGTCGCTGACACGCTCAGCGTGGAGTATTTGCCCGACATCAAACCGCTTGAAGTCTTTGCGTTCGGCAATATTGAAGGGACTTACAACACTGGTGGATCGCAATTTACCCATCGCTCGATTTTTTACCTCTGGGCTTACGGGCGTGTCTGGCGCGATATAGTTATGAAAGCTTCAGCGAGATATGACCCGCTGCTCGATAGCCTTTTGGGCAGCAACAACGGTCTTCCTTTGATGGGAATCACATCACCGTTAAACGACCTGTATCCCACTTATGGCGATGCATCGAGGGTTGTCAATTTCGCTACATCGAGGACAGGCGTGTTCCTTCGGCTTGAAAAAGGCCTCTCTTACATTCAGTATGGCGATTTTGCCGGGTTTAAAGGTGGCATGGACTTCAACTTTTCAAGATACCGTCGGGCCTTGACAGGGGTATCGTTCCACCTTGACGGGAAACTGATTGAAGTTGACGGCATGGCTGCCCCTGACGGGCAGGTTGTCAAGCATGATGAGTTTGCCGCTGATGGCACCTACGGGCCATTTATACTCTCCAACGCACCCATAATCGAGAATTCGGACGAGGTCTATGTCATAACGCGCGATAGGCTGCATCCTGAAATAATACTCAATAGGGTCAAACTTGAGCGCAATGAGGATTATGAGCTCGATCCCGTGACAGGCAGGCTTGATTTGAAGATGCCGATCCCATCTTTTGATGAGAATTTCAATCCCAATTATATCTTTGTGATGTATGAAGTTATCGGTAACGGCGGAGAATTGGCCTACGGAGGGAAAGTCACTTTGCATCCGTTCAAAAATTCGTCGATAGGGCTGACGCTGGGGCATTCAAGTCCCAACCGCAACAATTCTTTTGATGTGAAAGGTGCGTTTTTCGATCTGAACTTGCCGAAATTCAGAGGCAGGGTTGAAGGAGCCCGAAGTTACATGAACGGCCTGTATCAGGGCGATGCATATTCGGTCAGTCTCTCGGCAGACCCGTTTGAATGGCTTAAACTCAATGGGAAATATGCTTTTAGGTCGGATGGCTTTTCCAATCCATCGTCCATGCAGCCGTTGAACAGTTTAGGTAGTGAGGATGGCGTTCTGTCCGCCGACCTCAGGTTGAGCAGGTGGCTGGGCATGAGGTCGAACATAAACATAAGGAAATCGAGCGATGGACGGAGGGCACTGTCCACTGAAGAGCTCATAAAAGTTCGGTTCCCATCGACCGAATTTAGCATGGGTTACAAGCGCGTCGTGGAAAGGTCGCCACTCCCCGTGGATGGATATTCGAGGAGCACCGCATCGTCTGACATGATTGTCTTTGGCTTCAGCTCTTATCTCCTGCACAAGGTTAGAATTTCGTTGAAGCATGAGCAGGCGTTCAGGTCCGAAGGAGATCTCACGATTGATCCTCCGAGAAGCGTCGCTAAGCTGAATTTCAACCTCCTGAACAATCTCGGTGTCACGATGTCCGCTGAGCACAGATGGGATAGCGAAGGCAAAACGATCGGCCTCATAGGTCTTAACACATCTCCGTGGAAGAATGCAAAGGCGTTTACGAAATACAGCATTCAAGGCGTGGGATCCTCCGAGAGGAATCAGGCCATTGTCGGCCTCTCGCAGACGGTGCCGTTGACCCCGAAACTCAGCCTTCAGGGCAACATTGAATATGTGCATTACATGTCGGGCATCTCGCCAGGCCGTCTGAGCCTCGCTCTGGGCGGTCAGTTAAACGACACCGACAAAAAAGCCAGCCTCAGGCTCAGCGATGTTTTACAGGGAGGTAATCACAATCTCGGAGCCATCTTCAGCTCTGTTTTGAAAGTTGCCAATGGAACGGCCATTGTGATTAATGAAAAACTTAACCGTTCCAACGGAAATACCATGAGTGATGGGATGTTAGGATTTGCCTATAGGCCAGAATTCACCGATAAAGTCAACGCGTTCGCTGCTGTGAGACATTTCTATTCAAACAGACCTAATTCAGGAATTACGAACAGGGTTATCGGTTTGTGTGACATAAGTTTCCAGCCATCCGGTGTAATCATATTAGACGCGAGATATGGGGTTAAAAGGTTGCTTGACTCACCTGTTACCAGCCACCTTCTGTCAATGTGGATCAGGTTTCAACAGCCGAAAAACAAAAGGTTTTATACAGCCATTGGCTTCCGCTCGCTCTATCAGCCTTCAACATCTTCTATCGAACATGATTTATCGGCAGAGGTTGGATGGATCGTTGCGAGAAACATGGTTGTTGGCGCTGGTTACAACTTCTATGGCCTTGGTGACACTGGATTTACATGGGAAGAGACAAAGAAAGGATTTTACTTTAAAATCGGCGGGAAAGCGGACATCTTTCCTGCCTTTTGATAACCATGGAACTCTTTACATGGTTAGATAGTAGCTGTGAGGTAGATTATGCTTAAAAGGACTTCATTTATTCTTAGCATTTTATCAACATTTTTCATTTTTGGGGTGCCATTATCCCTTGGTGCTCAGACATCAATAGATACTGGTGACACACTTGAAATCTATTACGAGACCGCTGGGCCTTATAGACTAACTTCAACTGCTGGAACATTCAGGACAAAATCTAATGACGATGACGCTTCAGCCATACAGGATACCTCAACGGCCCAACTCACCATACCAGCGGGTGCTTTTATCAAGAAAGCGTTTCTTCTCTGGGCGGCTTCCAATAACACTGTGGATGATCAGGTCACCTTAAATGGCCAAAATATTACAGCTGATCGCACACATCTTGCTTCTTTTACATTTGGTTCTGAAACTTACACATATTATGGGGCAATATCTGACATTACAGACATGGTCAGGTATTATGGTACAGGCACATATACTTTAACAGATATGGACATTGACAATGGTTCTCCATGGAACGGTGTTCAGGGGGTTCTTGGTGGATGGGCTATTGTTGTTATATATAGCACGGCTCTCAATGATACAATAAGAAAAATTGTTTTGTGGGAAGGTTTCAGAATTCAGCGATTTACCAATCGGGACTACACGCTCACAGGGTTCTGGGAAGCAAACCCACCTCAGGGAAAACTTTTAAACATAATATGGGAGGGTGATCCCACGCTTGGAGGAAGCGATGAGTACCTTAAATTTAACGGTGATAAAGTGGCCGATACTTCCTATGATTCATACTCTTCTGCGATAGACGATACTACTTATGGCGTCGATGTGGATACATTCGATGTCTCATCGTATTTGAATCCAGGAGACTCAACCGCAACAATGACCGTCAGTGTTGGCCAGGATATGGTGATCGTCCAAATGGTGGGAATGTATGACATAAACCCTGTTACAATAAGTGGTTATGTTCTGGAAGATGTCAACGGAGACGGCGATATGTCAGATGCACAACCTGTTGAAGGTGCACTTGTGCGCCTGTTTGATTCTACCGGAACATTGATCAAAGATACCCTTACTGATGAGATCGGATTTTATTACTTCGAGAATACAAAGGATGGGACATATTATTTGACGGCTGATTCCCGAACGGTAACACCACACGCTGGTTTTAACAGCGGATACAGTATCGGCGATGTTTGGGCCGAACAGACTTATGTGAATGCCCCCACGAACAGTTCATCCGAATCACACGGATATTGCGATTCGGATGCCGATCCTTCTACCGCTCCAAGCGAAATAAACGGATCAAGCGTTTGCTTTGGGGGGGCTTATGGCAATAGGTCAGACAGTGCGGCAGCTCTATCCACGGCCGAACACCTCATAAAGGTTGTAACCAGCGGTTATTACACATCTACGCCTAATAATTTTGGCTTCAGTTTCAATGTAGTTACGAACACAAACGACTCAGATGACGATCCTGACAGTAGCAGGACATGTCAGGGATGTTTGAGACAATTCATTAAAAACGCAAACGCAATCAGTGGTGCAAATGCCATGCGATTTGTGCCAGCTGTCCCTACCAACGAATCAGGTTCAAGTGGTTCATGGTGGCATGTCACAGCGGGGTCAGCTTTGCCCAAGATTTTGGACGATAACACCACAATAGATGGCACTGCTTACAGCTACTCCGACGGCACGACAGTTGTTGACTCAAATACAGGACAAATTGGCACAGGTGGCACCGTCGGCGTAGGCGAGGATGGCATACCCGGGAGCGGAGATGAGCCCACATTGCCATACTTCGACCGGCTCGAACTGGAAGTAAGCGCCCCATCGAGATACTATATTTTCAGAGTTGGAAATGGAACTTTGCACCCATCTGATGTCACCATAAGGAGGGTTTCTCTATACAAGGTCGGGAGAAACGGCATAAAGATAGACGGAGGTTGCAATAATTTCCTTGTTGAAGAAAATATTATCGGAGTAAGGGCAGATGGTTCCAATGTATCAGATGCGGATCGCATTAAATGGCAGGGGATTAAAGTGACGGATGCATCATTACCCACACAGGGAGGTACAATAAGAAAAAATTACATAGGGTATTGCGGCAGATACAATGTTTCGGTTGGTTTAAGTTCCACAAGTGGCAATGAGCCGATAAAAACATTGATCACACAGAACGAGATTTTCGACGGTGGCAAAGGTTCATCCTACGATTACCCTGATGACATATCAATTTATGCTGATAGTGTTACCATAGAGGGGAACCTTATAACCACAGCTTACATGGGAAACGGAACCGACCCCACCACGGCAGGCAAAGGCGTGGAGATAAGATACGGGGCTCATAACATAGTTGTGCGTAACAATACCATAGGTTATACACATTCGGCAGGTGTTTATTTCGATGATAATAGCAGTAACGGGGTGGTTGAATATAACCTTTTTGAGAGGTGCGGCAAGAGTTATCCATCTGGTGGAGTCGTGGTTAGCGATAAGAATGGCAATGTCAAAGGCATAATGATATCCAAAAATTCGATTTCCCAAAGTTATGGACTTGGGATCGACCTTGTGAGCGACGGAAGTGCACATGACGGGGTTACGCCAAATGATGGCGTATTTTCATCTGACAGCGTGAACAGTGGGATGGATTACCCAATATTGCGACATATAACTCTGTCAAATGCAAGTGACACTGTATATCTTCAAGGATATGTTGGCTCGGCCCCCAATCAGTCAACTTTTGCCAATGCCACCGTCGAATTTTTCAAGGTTGACAACGATGGAGATAACAACGGGGAGATCGTGTCCGGAGATGGCCAATCGGTGCCACATGGTGAGGGAAGATATTACATAGGTTCCTGCACGACCGATGCAAACGGCAATTTCGACTGTGCACTTCCGATACCCTCTCAGATTTCAATAAGTTTCGGTGATTCAATAACTGCAACTGCCACAAGCCCGGATAGCAACACCTCGGAATTCGGGCCCAATGCCCCTGTTATGGTTAAGGTTACTGGGAAAGTCTTTGAAGATGTCGATGCCGAAGGTGAGGCGTTTTCGCCGTCCGATGGAGACAGCGGGAGGGCAAATGTCCTTGTTAGGCTGTATCGCGATGCCAACAATAATGGGGCGTTGGATAACAGCGATGTTTTTGTCGATAGTGCGAGAACGGATGCCGACGGAAACTATGAGCTTCACGCGGATCTGCCCAATACACGGTTCTTTGTGGTGGTTAACTCAAAGGACATTCAGCCCGAAAACGGCTACAATTCAGGATATGGGCCTGATACCGTTTGGGCTGAACAAACTTACGAAAAGGAATATATAAACGGATCATATTCCGAGCACACCGAGTATGGCGGTGAGGATCCGGAGGCATCCGATAACTTCTCTCTGGCCTCAACAGCTGTTGCGGATAACCACTACGAACATGTTGCCGAAGTGGATGTAGAGACCAATTCAGTTGGAGACATAGATTTTGGTTTCAGCTTCGATGTGATCGTAAACACGCTCGATACAGATCAGGATGCTTCAAGCGATCGGTTTGCACAGGGAACTTTGCGTCAGTTCTTCTTGAACTCTAACGGTAAAGTCGGAAAGCAGACCTCGCGGTTCGTAATGATGGTCCCCATGAACGAAACTAACTGGTGGCGTATAGACCTGAACTCTCAGATAAGCGTAACGGATACGGTGGACTTCGACGGCACTGTGTATGATACAAATGGCAATGTGAGGGATGAAAATACGGGTTACATAGGATACGACTACAGCACAATGCAGCTTGTGAACTCGTCAAGTAGTATGACGGTTGGATTGGGTGCTGATGGCATCGAAAACACAGGTGATGAACCATCTATTTCGCCCATACCAAAACCCGAGATCGAGATATACGGCGATGGACTTCAAACGGCTATCGATATCGCCGGTGGAGCCACAGCTTCATCATTTAAGAACTTCTCTATATTCGGCGCGACGGGAGATGACGCCTCAGGCAAAGAGGGCGCAAACCTGTTTTGCCACGCTGACAGTGTGGAATTCTATCACATATTTGTCGGAGCTCGTGCCGATGGCAGCGATCCCAAAGATTCAGGCCTCAACAGGCCAGGGAACGGCCTTATGACAGAAGGAAGCGTAAACACCGTCAACAATATCCTCGCTGCATACAACGGACTTACAGGTGTTGAATTTTTGGGAAGAAACACAAATGTGGATTCTGGATTGGTCATCCATTCAATAATTTACAAAAACGGGCTTCAAGGAGCTGCCAAAGATGGAGTTGGCGGCGAGTATGGCACTGTGGTGAAACTTGCATTAGTCGAAAACATAATTTCTTCGAACTCCGGGTTTGGATTTGAAACTTACAATTCTCAAGGAAGAAAACATCTCATAAACAATACCATAGAGAACAACGGCATTGGAGATGAGGGCGGCACTATCGCTCAGGCCGGTGGCATGCGTCTTATAAGTGACAGCACCCTTGTGGAACTCAACATAATCAGAAAAAACGCAGGTGTTGGAATATTAATCAGGACATCATCTCAAAATAACAGGATCACTAAGAACTCTTTTTATGACAACCAGAACAGCAACGGACAAACTGATAATGGACTTGCGATAGATCTCTCGACCACTGGTGGTTACGGAGATGGAGTGACAGCAAACGACGGTTCCACAGGAAGTGGGCCTGACAATTGGATGGATTACCCTGTGTTCCGTCGCGCTGTGCTAAACGGCAACAACCTTCACATAGAAGGATATGTAGGAACATCATCGAGTTACATATCGGGCACACATACGATTGAGGTCTATAAAGCCGACAATGACGGAAATCAGGATGGTGAGATTGAGCAGAGCGATGGCAAATCCGTGCCTCACGGTGAGGGTAGGTGGTATATAGGCTCATGCAACACCGCTTCTGACGGCAGTTTCAACTGTGATTTGACTGTCCCCTCAAGTATCTCCCTTAACGAGGGCGACTCTATAACGGCCATAGCTATCGACGCGAACGACAACACATCAGAGTTCGGCCCCAACTTCCTTATCCCGTATGCCATAACGGGTCGAATTTTTGAAGATATGGATGCCATGGGGGAAGCGTTCGACGCAGGCGACGGCGATGAGGGCAAGCCCGGCGTTCATGTCAGGCTTTACAGGGACGCCAATGGTAACGACACACTCGACTCACCGGATGTATTTGTGTATGACACCACTACCGACGCAAACGGATACTACAAACTCTATGTGGATGCCGCAATAGCAAGGTTCTTTGTCGTTGCCAATTCCAAAGATATAGAGCCCAAAAACGGTTATAACTCAGACTATGGCCCCGACACGGTGTGGGCTGAGCAGACATTTGAGCGCGAATACATAAGCGGGTCCTATTCCGAACACGCAGAATATGGCGGTGAGGATCCCACTGTGTCCGACAGCTTTTCACTGACATCCACATCGGTTGCAGATAATAGATATGAACATGTTGCTGCCGTGGATGTCAATAACGCTTCTGTGGAGAACATTGACTTAGGTTTCAGTTTCAATGTGGTTGTGAACACGCTTGATACGGATCAGGACGCCGCGAGCGACCGGTTCGCTCAAGGGTCATTCCGCCAGTTTATTTTAAACGCCAATGGGATAGCTGGCGGCAACCACATGCGGTTTGTGCCGATGGTTAGCCCCAACAGCGGTAGCTGGTGGACTGTTACGCTGAACGATGCCCTGAACCCTGTGGAGGACTCGCGCACGGTGATCGATGGAACCGCCTATAACCCGGATGGCAGCGTTCGTGATGAGAACAACGGCACCGTTGGGGGAGGCGTTTATGTCGGGCTTGGCGACGACCTGATCCCATCGAGCGGCGATGAGCATTACATTCAACCTTTTGATAAGCCGGAATTTGAGATTAACCTCAATAAAAAGAGCGAATACGGCATTCAGATAAATTCGAGTTCACTAAACGATACTATAAAACGGATAGCTGTTTACAACGATTCTTCCACCAACTTTGGAGCCGAAGCCGCAATTTTGGTTGATGGAGGGCAGGGTCATGTGATAGAGGATTGCTTCATAGGGCCGAGGGCCGATGGTAGCGATCCCGGCGAAAGCGAGCGCAATGGTAGATACGGCATCCGAGCAGACATCTCCGAGATAGAGATAAGACATAACTATCTCGCTTATAACGGCTACGGCGTGTTACTTTACGGTGCAGCCGGGGATACCGCACACAGCTATGTCCACGACAACGAGGTGACCAGCAACGGCATCACTGGTAATTCTGCTGATGGCGACGGAATAGCTGTCTGGGACCTTGGTGGTGTTTTTATTGAGCACAACTACAGTCATGGAAACGGCACCAGCAGCTGTGGAGCTGACGGTGGCGCTGGAATTGAATTCTATGGCGTGAGTGCCGCCGCGGACACGATTATCGACAATACCCTGTCCGATAACTTCTGTCACGGCATAAGGATAGCTGATAGTTCACACGATAACATAGTTATAAAGAACCTCATAACGGCCAATAAGGGGCCCGGCGTTTTCGTTGGAATAGAGGGCAACCCCGGTGTAACCAACAGGATTACCAGGAACAGTTTCAGCAACAACGATGGCCTTGCCATCGATCTTTGTAACACGGCCTGGCAGAATGGCGACGGCGTTACTCCTAACAACGGGCAGATCATTCAGGACAGCACGGACGAAGACATGGATTATCCTGTGATTACGGAAGCTGTGTTATCAAACGATACACTGCATGTTGAAGGGTATGTCGGCTCGGCGGCCGGTCAATCCACCTTTGAGAACGATACGGTCGAAATTTACAAGGCCAACAATGATGGCAACAACAACGGCGAGATAGTGGCAGGCGATGGCCTCTCAGTCCCACACGGAGAGGGTCAGTATTACATCGGCTCGTGTGTCACGGGTAGCGATGGCACCTTCAGTTGCGACCTTGTAATCCCATCTGGTGTATCGGTATCGGTTGGAGATTCAGTCACGGGCATAGCCATTGATGGCAACGGAAATACATCGGAATTCGGCGCAAACAACTATGTCTCATTGTTGATAACAGGTAAGATATTCGAAGATATTGGAGGAGAGGGGGATGCTTTTAACGCTTCGGACGGGGATGAGGGAAAATCTAATGTCCTCGTCAGGCTCTACTACGATGCAAACGATAATGACACGCTCGATGACCCGGACATATTTATTGACAGTGCGAGGACAAATGCAAATGGCGACTATGCTTTACATGCATATTACACGAATAAAACATTTTTCGTTGTAGCCAACTCAAAAGATATTATCCCCAAAAGCGGATACAATTCGGGTTATGGCCCTGATACCATTTGGGCTGAGCAGACTTTCGAGAGGGAATACATAAGCGGCAGCTACTCCGCACATCCTGAATACGGCGGTGAGGATCCCACTGTGTCCGATAGCTTTTCACTGACATCCACATCGGTTGCTGATAACAGATACGAACATGTTGCGCGCGTGGATCTCGGGACTGAATCCCTCTCGGACATAGATTTAGGATTTAATTTCAATGTTGTTGTGAACACAATCGATGCTGATCAGGATGCTGGTAGCGATCGTTTCGCTCAGGGCTCATTCCGCCAGTTCCTGTTGAATGCCAATGGAATAGTCGGAAGAAATGAGATGCGGTTTGTGCCGATGGTGTCCACTAACGCAAGTGGAGGTGGAGGAAATTGGTGGAGTATAACGATATCGAGCACTTTACCAGCTGTTTCCGATACATCAACAGTGATCGATGGAACTGCCTACAACGAGGATGGAACTGTAAGAGATGATAACCCCGGCACGCTCGGCACGGGTGGAACGGTGGGGACGGGTCCTGATGGGATACCGAATACCGGAGATGAAGAAACTCTGCCCCTGTTTGACAGGCCAGAATTAGAATTGATAGGAGGTAACTCATATCGTCTTACACTTGCTGGTAAGTATTCAGAGGTTAAAAACATAGCCTTTTACACGAGTGCGATCTATATGAATGCCGATTCCACTTTTGCAGAGGATAACCTTGTGGGCATGCGGCCTGATGGTTCAATACCAGCAGCTACAACTTCGTGGTTTGGGATAGAGATCAGTGGGGACAGGAGTTATGTGCATGTCAGACACAACTATTTAAAGATTGACAACAGCGGCATAAGGAAACAGGGGGGCGGAGTTACATACGGGTGTGTGGTTGAATATAACGAAATCGATAATCCTGGCTCACAGAGCAGCACATTTGATGGACTCCTTGTAATTTCACTAAATTCAGCCGAGTTCCACAACGATACGCTCAGATACAATCTGGTCAAGAACCAGCGTGGCGGAGGAGTTGAGCTCGGATGGGTAAACGGCAAGCTAATCGACTTATACATCGAAGAAAACAGCTTTGTTCACAACGGTTATTATGGCAGTTCCCCTTCATCAGAGAGCATGGCCATTGTGGCAAGAAAACTTGGTTCAGGCTCACACATCATCATAAGGCGTAACATCTTTACTCAGAATGCGTGGTCTGCGGTCGCTATCCAATCATCAGCTCAAAATGT
Organism: Caldifarciminota bacterium; assembly: GCA_015489175.1. Classification (GTDB taxonomy): domain Bacteria; phylum Hydrothermota; class Hydrothermia; order B15-G9; family B15-G9; genus WGAI01. The sequence continues at coordinate 26,539 of WGAI01000042.1, forward strand.
TGAGGTTAGCCAGAACAGTTTTTACGACAATGGCGGTATTTCTATCGACTTTGACGCAGACGATAGCGATCCGAATTCCAATAGTGCAGGTGACGGTGTTACGCCAAACGACGGAACCACAGGCAGCGGCGCAAACAACGGCATGGATTATCCCGTTTTCGTGTCGGCGGTGCTTAGCTCAGGTGTGCTCCATGTGACCGGCTTCGTTGGCTCGGACTCCAACCAGACTGCGTTTGCTAACGCCAGGATAGAGGTTTACAAAGCTGACGATGATGGCAATAACAACGGTGAGATAATTGCGGGCGACGGCAAATCTGTGCCTCACGGCGAAGGCCATTGGTATATCGGGACATGTTCGGCAGATGCAAACGGCAACTTTGATTGTGACATAACAGTTCCGTCGAGTATTTCGCTATCGCCAGGTGATTCCATAACCGCCACAGCTACGGATGCCAATGGTAACACATCTGAGTTTGGTGCTAACTATCCCGTCAGAAGCACTGTGATGATAAGGGGATATGTTTTCGAGGATGCCAATCACAACACGGTAATGGACGCCTCTGAAAGCGGCATCTCGGGCGTCAGAGTTGAGTTGTGGAGCTGGGATGGATCAAACTGGACACAGGTGAGGGATACGGTTACAAATTCAACCGGATATTACAGCTTTTCGCCTTCCGACACAGGGACTTACAGGGTGATAGAGGATTACAGCGACAACGCAGGCTCTGATCCCGACAACGGCTCAGATCCATCGGGTTATATCTCCACCACACCGAATGTCATGGATGTGCACTGGGAGGCTCTTGTGGAGAAATGGGTCAATTTCGGCGATTATCACGGCTCGAAGATAACGGGTAAGGTTTTCTACGATGCGCAGTGCGGTGTCCAAAGTTCGGACAACAACGACGGCGAGCTGGATTCCGGCGAACCGCCAATAGCGGGGGTTACAGTCAAAGCTGAAACCGGCAGCGGAACGCTGATCGATGAGGCCACAACCGACAACGACGGCAGCTATGTGTTGTGGATACAATACGATGTCTCTACCCCGTTTTACCTGATCGAGGACAACCTCGTGCATTATATTTCCACGGGCGATCACGAAGGTCAGGCCACTTATGTCGCCCATGCCAGCGATGCTGATACCGTCGAATTCTCATCGTTCTCTTCAGGAACAACCTATTCCGATTACAATTTTGGCGATGTGAAAGAGAACCTCTTCGAACCCGACAACAGCGGGAGTGGCATGCCCGGCTCCCCTGTGACTTACAGCCACATATTTATCCCTGGCACGGACAGCAGGATAGACTTTTCTCTCACATCACAACGGGGTTGGACATGGGTGGTCATCCACGATATCGACGGCGATGGAGAGGTTGACCCTTCTGATACAGTTATAACGACACACCAATTTGTCGCATTACCATGCGATACAATTCACATCATAGTTCGCGGTTTTGTGCCGTCCAGTGAGCAGATGGGGGTTACAGAAGTTACTCAGTTATCGGCCATTTCAAGTTTTAGTAACAACACATCGCTTGTGGATTCGCTTGAGGTTGTGGATCTTACTACGATCTCAGGCCCGCTAAAGCTCACGAAGAGCGTTGACAAAAGCTCAGCAGCACCAGGCGAAGAACTAACTTACACGGTAACATTCAAGAACAATGGCACCATGGCAATTGACTCCATAACCCTTTCAGATCCGATCGACAGGAATGTAGAATTCGTGCACGACGCTTTCGGTAGCGATCAGGATGTCGAATTCCATTATCCAGATGGCACGGTCATCTACCTGAAAGCTGAGAGCGGGAGCGATAGCAACAGCGACGGGGCGTGGCTGATGGAGATCGGCGTTTCGATCTTTCTGAGGATCGAGTTTGTGAATCTTGACGGGTCTTCACCGGGTCCGATAGAGCACTTACAGCCCGGTGAGAGTGGCTATATCGTATATAAGGTGCAGGTGAAGTAGGACTTACATTTGGATGAACTGTATCTCGCCCACTCTATCTGGCTTGACAAAAACATGTTTATAAATTATAAATATTCGCCGAATTCATCGCGGGGTGGAGCAGCCAGGTAGCTCGCCGGGCTCATAACCCGGAGGTCGCCGGTTCAAATCCGGCCCCCGCTATTGAAATTGGCGGCGTAGCTCAGCTGGTTAGAGCAGCGGAATCATAATCCGCGTGTCCGGGGTTCGAGTCCCTGCGCCGCCACTTCTTTTTTATCCCCAATTAACCTCCTACAAAGCATTAACTTAACCTACTTTCCCTTTTGACAAAAAATTCTTGACACATAACTTGCTCGGGCTTATAAATTAGGCCGAGATAAATAGGAGGTGAAAATGAAAAAGGGGATAATTGCAGCAATTATGCTGAGCATCATTGGGTTATCCCTCTCAGGCTGTGGCCCTAAAATGGCCAGCCAGGAGACATTGGCAAAATTAAATCAGGTATGTAGCGCAGCGGATGCAGCTCAACAACAGATCCAGCAGGTTCAGGCTCAGATCGATAAACTCCAACAGGAAAAAGGCGATAAGCAGAAACAGCTTCAAGCACTTAAGGCTGAGCGCGATTCCCTGAGGGCATGGCTTGACCTGCTTGAGAAAGGTTACTAAGGAGGTGGGTGATGAAGAAAATCTTTTTGGCTGCAATAGTTTTAGGGGTTTTTGCCAGCGGTCTATGGGCCAAGAAGGACGGCCTTACAGAGGAAGAGGCACAGCTCAAAATCCAGCAGTGCCAGCAAAAGGTTGATTCCCTCAACGCCGTGCTTGAAAACCTTAACAAAAAGCTCGCAGCTCTTCAGGATGAGGTCAAACCAGTCGATGAGGAAATTGCATCTATCAGCAAAGAAATCGAAGACCTTAAGGCCGAAATAGCTAAGTATCCGTCCGAATATACTGTTCAGAAAGGCGATTATCTCGCTAAAATTGCGGCCATGAGGTATATCTACAACAACGCTAAGGCATGGCCGAGGATCTACAGAGCGAACAGAGACAAGATCAAGAACCCGAACCTCATTTATCCCGGCTGGGTCCTCAAGATTCCGCACGGTCTGGTTACTGAGATAGAGGTTATCCCCGGAGATTGCCTCTGGAAGATAGCCGGTTTCACATGGATCTACAACGATCCGCTTCAGTGGCCTAAGATCTACAAGGCTAACAAGGACAAGATCAAAGATCCGGATCTGATTTATCCGGGACAGATCCTTTCCATACCGAGGGATTGAGTAGGTTAAAATTTGAACATGAAAGGCTCCCGGCTCTGGCTCTATTTATCTTGCTTTTGCCGGGAGCTTTTGCATAAAAGGAGGTGTTAATTTCTTGGGAAAGAAGAAGATTTCGCTGAGAGGTGTGAACATCCCCGCTTTTCTGGGTGTCCGTGATTCAAATCTCAGAGCCATCAACAGATATTTTGAAGACAGCAAAGTAGTCCTCAAAGGTGAGGAGTTGCACGCTTACGGTGAGCCTGACGCACTTGTCCAGCTTGAGAAGATCATCTTGATACTCAAGGAGAAGCTCAAAAGGAGCGGTCAGCTCGAGGAGATGGATGTCATCGAGGCTATAGAGGCCATCAAAAACGGCAACGGCACAGGTGCGTCATCTGACGGCTCGCTTGTTATTTTCACGCCTAAGAAGCGAATTGAACCAAAAACGCCCAATCAAGAGGCGTATTTGAGAGCAATTCTGGACAACGATGTGGTGATCGGAATTGGGCCGGCTGGCACGGGCAAGACATTTCTTGCTGTCGCGATGGCACTTAAGTTTTTGCGCGAAAAGAAGGTGGAAAGACTTATCTTGACGAGACCCGCCGTTGAGGCAGGGGAATCTCTCGGCTACCTGCCCGGAGACTTCGAGGAGAAAATAAGTCCCTATTTGACGCCGCTTTACGATGCACTTTACTCCATGATGCCCTACGACCGTGTTAGGAAGCTCATCGATACGAGGGTCATCGAGATCGCACCCCTCGCTTACATGCGAGGTAGGACGCTTTCCGATGCCTTTATCATCCTTGATGAGGCTCAGAACACGAAAACCGTTCAGATGAAGATGTTTCTCACAAGGCTTGGGCCAAGGTCAAAGGTTGTCATTACGGGGGATATAACCCAGATCGACCTTCCAAAATTTGAGGAATCAGGGCTTATAGAAATTCAGAAAATTTTGAAAAACATAAAAGGCATTGCGTTTGTCAAGTTTGGGCCTGAGGATGTCATCAGGCACCGCCTCGTTAAACGCATTATAGAAGCCTATGACAATTACTACGAATCAAGGGAGTTAGGCAGAAATGGGCAGGATACAGGTGATAAACGCTCAGGACAGGATTGAGCTGGACGACAGTTCAATAGAGAGGTTGAGGCAGTTCCTTGAAAAGGTCTGCGAGATGGAGGGATGCAATGACAAAGATAAGCCTATCAATGTTATCATCGTCGATAACGACTACATATCGAAACTCAACAGGCAGTTTCTCGGCAGGGAAGGCCCGACGGATGTGCTTTCCTTCGACCTCGATGATGTAGCTGAGATCTATGTTTCGATCGAGTATGACTCTCAAGCTATCCATCATTTTGCCCTGCATGGGCTTCTACACATCATTGGATATGACCATAAGGTTGAGAAAGACGCTTCTGTGATGCGTTCCAGGGAAGAGCAATACCTCAAGTTATGGACATCCAATTGATAACAATATCATTCTGGCTGGCAATCCTGTCAGCCCTTCTTGCATTATCGTTTATCTTTTCTGGCTCCGAGGTGGCTTTTTTCTCGCTTTCCCCTAAAACACTGGAACGAACGGACATCCCTCTCAACGAGGTCAGGACGATACAGTCCCTTCTGAGGGATCAGGCTCGTCTGCTATCTGCAATCCTTATAGGTAACACTATTGTAAACTCCTTTGCATCAGCCATTTTCACAATGATATTTGCGGGGCTCGTTGAGGCCATGAACATCTCAGAGCTCGCACTAACCATCCTTGAAATAGGACTGTTTACATTTGTGTTGCTAATTGTGGGTGAGATCACGCCGAAACTCATAGCACTTAACAAACCCCTTTATTTTGCAAGGAGGTTTGTAAAAGTCATTAAGTTCGTAGATAGGGTTCTCGGCTGGTTTGTTATAGTGCTGAAATGGTCAGAGAAGCTGTTGCCTCTTGACAACTTATACAGGCATCATGGCACTGCTTTGTTCGATGAAATATCGTCGATTTTGATGCAGGTGAAGAAGGAGCTGGTCATCGAGGAAGAAGAAGTTGAGCTTATAGATCGAATCTTAGATTTGATAAGAGATAGGAGTGTTGAGAGCATAATGATGCCGCTGAGCGATGTGCGATTCGTTGAACCAGATGCTACTATCAAAAAGGCGCTCAGCGTCATGCGTGTGGCAGACATTGATTTCGTTCTCATCTACGAGGGCTCTCCCGACAACATCATAGGTATTGTGACACCGAAAAGGATAATCAGGCAGTCCAACTGGACGCCCGATACGCCTGTCATCGAGGTCAAAGGGACTCCGCTCGTAGTGCCTTCAAGCATAGACATCAGTTCACTGTGGAGACTGATCAGGGACAGGGAGGAAAAGGTTGCGATCGTCGTGGATGAATATGGAAACACATCCGGTATCGTATGTCTGAGAGGTCTCCTTGAGCACTTCATATTTGGTGAATCTGGCGTAAAACCCATTAGCAAAAATGTTGTCATCGTTGACGGTGATGTTTTTCTGTCGAGGCTTGAGTTTTTGTGGGGTCTGGATTTTGGGGAGGAGATGAGCATTGCTGGCTTCATCATGGATAAATTATCCCGCATCCCGCACGAAGGTGAAGCGTTTGATTTCAAGGATAAGCATGGTGTGCCCGTGAGATTTGAGGTTTTGAGCGAAGTAAACGGTCGAATAGGAAAAGTCAAGGTCGAGCTTATCAAGGACAGGAAATAAAAAGCTGGGGCGGGTGGACTCGAACCACCACTACAGGATCCAAAATCCTGTGTCCTGCCGTTAGACGACGCCCCAGAAAGTGGTTGGAATTTTAATTAGCCATCAAACAACTGTCAACCATTGCGGATATGCACAACGGCCGATGGAGTATCAGGCTAAATTTTAACGAAGTTCGCGGGGCGTAGTAAATGAATGGAGGGTTAAGTAGCGGGTTCTCTATAAAAGATTGAGTTGAACTGTTGTCATTTTGTGCGTTTCTGACCTGTATTTCATAACCTGTCGCTCTGCAAGCCGTCGTGTGATCTCGTTATCTTTGCCTAACTCTCGTGCTAAGGCCATCAAGTCAATCAAATTGAGAAGTCGAGCTGTAATCGGGCGTTTCGAGTCCCAGAAGATAAAAGCCGATAAAAATTCTATGGCTGGCTCGGACATAATGAGTTCGTAGAGCACGCGGCATTCTTCTTCTGATTGGCATGGGAAAAAGTAACATGTATCATCGAAAACTACCGGTCGCCCTTGAAAAGGCGGAACCTGGACGAACTCGAGTTTCTTATATAGTCCCGAAATGGCGACTTTCCACGGGGCAAAGGAATATGGCCCGACGCCGAAAATCGAGAAGCGGGGACGATTTTTATATACAGCGCTTTTCCTCTTGTCCAGAAGATGTGCATGAGTCATGAGATAATTCCATGTTTTGGGAGCATCAGTTTGCAGGTGACTTATATCTTCTCCAATTGTCCTCTGGGGAACGATAAGCCAGCGCTGGGGAGGTCTATGGGCAACGAGATCGGAACTTTTTAGTAAAGGGAACAGCACATCGGGTTCAATATCAACCACTTCACCAAAACCGTTAATCAATTTTCCATTGATCAGGCGCAGCTCAAACACCTTACTGGCATCATGCTTTATCCCTGACCGCCAACCTCTTAATCCGTTACCCATAAGGTGTTTCCATTTTTCGTATAAATGGATGTCAGCTACGAGCAGCCCATCCCGCAGACCAAACATTTTCGTCGCCTGTCTGGCATGGAGGGAAGGATAAACTCGGGCCTCCTTACTGCGGCCTGCTGGAGAGGTTCTAACCAAAAGGAGACATGCGTCAACTGCGGCACCAAAATGTTTTTGCGCATCGATTTGGTAAATGGCTGCAGAAGCGATTGTTATCCCTTTTTTCCAAGCATACTGCAGAACTTTTCGGGCTACCGTTGTCTTGCATAGCATAGCGAGCATCCCGTCCTTTCCGTCAAGCCACTTCAAGTTCTCTCTGAGCATCCACTCGGAAATGTCGAAATTGCTTTTACCGGTGAGGGCATCGATCCCTCGAAGGCCATCAAGGTTGGACTTTGCTGGGAGGTTGTTACTGCCCAATGTGCTTAATCTCGCATTAGTTACCCACGGCGGATTACCTATGATAAGGATGGGTTCGGGTAACTCTTCAATTACCCGAGACCAGTCGGTCAGGAAAAAATCCGATTGACTTATTTCAATATCTGTTTGAGATGTCATAAACGGCTTAAGCACCTTGCGTGCTTTTAGTATGTATTCATGATTGATATCGAAACCCAGGACGCGTTTCGTATCAGAGAATGTTTCCAAACTGGCCCGAAGAAAGGATCCTGTCCCACATGTCGGTTCAAGGATCGATGCGGGACGAAACCCTGTCTGTGCAACCATCGCACAGACTTCACGAGCCAGATTGATGGGGGTTTGAAAGTCCCCGAATTCAACTTTGTGCCGTTTCTGGGTGTTCATCATTTCAATCTCTCGATCCCTGAAACTTTACCAGCTTTATCGATCACTCGGCGGTATTGCAGTCGCCATTGAAGCGCATTCGAGACTGTCAGATACCCAACCTTTGGAGGATTCCGAAGGATTTCATCGGCAAGTGCTGAGGCACCGATCTCATCTACTGGAAGCCTTCGTTCTTCGAGAAAGGCCAAAATGTCATCTTTATTGCCTTCGTTTTCAAGAATTCGGA
>WGAI01000043.1 GCA_015489175.1 Caldifarciminota bacterium
CCAGTGAATATAAGCGAATTCATTAGCCAACACCCCCATTATTCAGGTTAAGCATCTTAAAATGTCTCTCCACTATCTCCCGAAGAGACATAGCAATTCCTCTGGCTATAAAAGGGCCCATGTAATGTCTGGCATCCTTTTCTATTTCCACTATGAGCAAGTGCCAGCTTTCAATAGAATTCTCCCTGTTTAAAGCATAAATCCTTTTGGCATACTTGACCGCTTTGTTCATCCCCAGATGTTCTTTTATAAAGTCGTAAAATTCATGCCTCAGTTTTATAAGATTGACATTATCGATGAAGTGGACAACATTACTTTTCTCGGACGAACCTTCCGTTAAAGCCTCAAGAAGTTCATTTGCGGCGAAAGATACTGCGAACAACCTCGAATCGTCGTTAAGCCTGACCGCAATGGCGGAGAGGTCAGTCGAGTATCTAAGATACCAGATAAATGTTTTTGCATCTATCACGGCCGTTAGCTCGGATTCATTCTCATAATTTTCTAATATTTCCCGCCATGTCAAAACAAGTTCAAGCACAACATTGGGAGAATCAGGCCCCACTTGGAGTGTTTTCACTGAGTTGTTTCTGACAAAATAAATACCTTTTGTTATTGGGTACAGAATTTTCAAAGCGCTCTGAATCCTATTTTTATGTTCAGTGGCATTCATGGCTATTTAATGTCAGATAGAGAGTTTAATACACCTTTCATTGCAAGAACATCGAAATCTTCTCTCATCCCCACTACAAGATACCCGTCTTTGTCGTTAGCCTTTACAGGACATAAAGCAATTCTCTGGGATAGACTACTACAAAGAACCTCAACAACGCGTTGCTTCAGAAGCTCAGAAGTTTTAACCGTGGATATAACCAACACTTTAATCCTTGAGAGCAGTTCATCGGGAATCTCATTCGGCACAATACCTGTTATCTCCCCGTCATTCATCGCAAATGCGACAAATTTTGCACTCAACAGCTCACGAAGTTTAATCAACCAGTCCGTTTTCATATCCCCCAACCTCCCGACCGGGCAATATGAGGTTTAAAATTATCCCGGTCAAAGCAGATATGACTATCCCTCCTATTTTAAGGTTAAGTCCCGGAATTGTAACGGTAAATATGGAGATTGATAACATGATAGAGACAATGATAAAGTTCCTTTCGTTTCCGATATTTATTTGATTTTCTACAAAAATCCTGACTCCAATTGCACCAATCATCCCAAAGGCGATAAACATAAGGGCACTTATTATAGGGATCGGGAACATGATGCGAATGTTAAATGCGATCTGCAAAAGACCGACCGCTATTGACCAGAAACCGGCATAAAGGGCGTAGTCGGGGTCGTAATCGCGCAGCAAGGCATAAGCTCCAACGCTTTGACTGTAGGTAGTAGGCCCAGAAAAAGGCATAAAGAAACATGTCGTAGCGGCAACTCCATGTGATATCAAGGTGTTATTAAGCCCGGGATTTATATAAAATGGTGTGTCTGAGACCATCGAAATAGCATAAATATCTCCGATATGCTCCACAACAACAGCAAACGCAGCGATAACGAAAACCGTAGCATACTCAAAGTTAAATTGTGGCCATACAAAGTGGTAATAAGAAACCGAGGAATTAGGCACAGAGGATGTGGCACCTGTCAACAAAAAATAGCCGTAGCCAATTGTAGCTCCCAATATCAAAGAATATTTCCTGACAGCAGGTATAAAAGCGTAGATAAGAATCAAAGACAGAAGTGTTATCAACATCACATCAGAAGGCATGTTCATAAGGTTATTTCTTTGACTGATTGCAAGTCCAATTCCTATGCTTATGACCATTGAACCAACAATCACAGGAGGAAAGAGTTTTATGATTCGGTAAAGCCCTATCTTCCTGATTACTAACCCCGTCAGGAGCAGGACAGCTGCCATTATCAATATTCCGCCGGTGATAAACGCCATTCTTTGTTGAGAAAACTTCACTGAATTGATCGCAGTAGCAATTATCAATGAGGGACCAAGGAAAAGGGGGACTCTTTTTTTACCGGTGATATAGAAGAAACTATGGAATACGATTGTGGCGATACCATAAGTGATGAAAAAGGAGAAGTAGTAGTCAGAAAGATTTAACACATCCGCCAGGGCCGTGATGCCCGTGGAGCTAATTAAAAGTATTTCAAAACCTATAACAACTTTACGCAATATTTTTAGCACCGCTTCACCCCCCAGTGTTTCAATTCAATTTAAATGATTTTTGTCTATTTTAGCACTCCATACCTTCAAACACAAATGCCGACATGCATCACAAAAAGGTGGGGCAAATTGCCCCACCTGATAAATCTCAGCTTATTTATGCTGCCCTATCTGAGGACTGCGAATTTTCTGCTAAGTTCGTATTTACCAGCCTTAAGGTAAACGAAATAAACCCCATTTCTGAGCGAGGATATGTCTATCTTAAGCGGATGTCTGCCATCGGGTAGCGTTTTTTTGAGGGAAGAAACCATCTTGCCAGACGCATCGTAAATCCGCATCTCAACATTTTCAGTTGTAGGAAGGGAAAGTGCAACATCGAGCGTCATCGAAGAAATAAGGCCATTCCTCAGCGAGAAAGAGATGCCATTATCCCCGACATCAGGAGTTTCCATCACGGATTGCTGCGGGGTGTATGTAGTGAATTTGATAGCAAATCCGGAATCTATGGAGTGGACAGTGGGATCTATCGAACCGTCATAGAAAATTTGAAGTCCAGTTGTGCCGTTCTGATTCTCAATGCCCATAGTGTAATCGCTCTGGCTCGGATTGTTGTTAACCTGAATAACAATCTCACCATCTCCTGTCGGCGTCGGGTAGTGCTCAGGATCGTAAAGTATGATCTCAAAGGTTTCCGGTGAACCGCCCGAATAATGAGGAACATTATGCCACTCGATGACAAACCAATGGTCAAGACTGTCATAGTAATATGCTACCTGCCCGCCACGAGATGGATTAAGGTCATCCCAGTAAGCTGCAATTATGTTGTTCGGACTATCCGCTGAAGGTATAGGATCGTTGCCGTAAGCAGTCGATGTCTCATGTCCAAGAGCTACCCAACCGTTTGAGCATATCGAAATCTGATTGTAGTTCAGGCCGTAATATTTGAAAGTAAAAGGAAGTTGAACTATTTGCGTCTCATCATCGCCGAGATTAAGCACAGTCCCACTGCCACCCGCGGACGGCGCAATCTCAATCCAGTTGAATTGAGGCGAATGCTGAAATGCATCGACATTTTCATAAGCATAATAGCCGTAGTTGTCCGGCCCGGTCGGCGACTGTGGCACTGGAGCGTATATGCCAAGGTCGAGCTCAATCGAGTTCACCTCATCGAAATCCTGCCCATCATAAGTGGCCGTTATGTTAACGGGGACGAAGACCGTATCGAAGTCACCAAGGTCAGGCGATACGGCAATGAGAACCGTATCATCCATAGTGGCCTCCCCATTGGGAAAAAGCCCAATGTGTCCAACCTCAAAACTGGAATCCGAAAGCACAGTGAATATGCTGTCCGAGTGGAAAGACACGGCCACATTGTCGAAATCCGCACCACCGGGCGTGTAGTTTTTGAGTTCCATGCCGTAAATCATTATCGTATCGCCGGGATGCACCTCAAACGCTCCATCCTGGTTGGCAACGGCAGCGGATGTGATTTCGATATAAGGTCCAACAGCTTCAAGAACAAACATGTTAAGCGGGATGTTCTCGTTGATCTGCTCCAAAATGATGTTAGTGTCAGGCTGCCAGAATGATTCACCAACCTCTATAACGAAACTAAATGCTTTCGGTTTCTGAAGTGTATCGCCGTAAAACCAGTCATTTGCTTCTCCGTTGACAGGGTAAAGAAGCTGCGCAGGGCGCCCGTAGGTGTAGCCGTTACGACGGCTCATGATCTGTGACATCGCCACAAAAAGATCTTCATCCGGTGTGGGTATGTTTTCATACCCCCACGGGTAGATGATCAGGTTGGAATATGTATGATAGTTAATCACTATCGTAGGCCTGATGGAGTCCGCAAATATCCGCATGTAGTCCGTCTCAGGTTCCGAAAACGGGCCAGTCCCCCTGTATGTCTGCGAGGATGGGTCTGGACTTGACCCGTAGTTGTCATGTCCCCACATGTAGCCGAAGTTACGGTTAAGATCAACTCCATCATAGGATTCATCGAAACGCCCGTTATTATCGTTATCCCGCTTGTTTTTGCGCCAATAACCATCGCTCGTCTCGTTGTAAACATACCCGTCCGGGTTCACGACAGGCTCATAGTAGAACTCCCTGTGGTTAAGCAGCCATGTGATTTTAGGGTCAACGCCATATTTCCGCATTAGATAGTGGATGAAGCCGAATACGGTCGAAACTCCGCCCGGCTCTCTCGCGTGTATGGCTGAATTTATGAAAAGCGTGGGCTGCGAATCCTGACTTGCCGAAATTCGCACCACCCATAGGTCCCTGCCTTCGATTGACTGTCCGATTGACCATTTCTCTGACACGATGTTCGGGTAAAGCGAATGTAGTCTGTCAAGTTCTTGAGTTGCTTCCGCATATGTGTAATATGGCCCGAAATCGATCTTCAGTCCGTTGTCCTCGAATGTGCGCGCCACATCCGGATCGAGCACGATGTAGTTAAACCTGTCAAGGATACCCATCTTGTCCTGCGGCACATAGGCATCGACATACATCTGCTTGTCGTTTACAGCGGTTATGTCATCGATGCCACTTTCGATCAGCTGCTGCACATCTTTTGGGGAAGACACATAAATCCTGACCCATGCCGGGCCAGCGCTCAGGGTGGTAACAGCGACCACCAACATCATAGTAATGCTACGCAACATGCGCGAAATCCTCCTATTTTGGATTTTAGTCAGATTTGTTAAGGCAATTTAAGTGCATTGATTTTATTGCAGGGAGCAGCAAAATCAGAATTTGCTCTGTTTCTAATCTATCACCTCAAAAATCAAAGGCTGTGATTCGGGATGCGCATCTCCCACTTCAAAAGACGATTTAAGAAGTTCAATAGCGCGTGCCATCCGATCCCTATCGTTGCCCCTTACCTCAAACACAGGTTCGCCTTTATCGACACGGTCTCCGACCTTCTTCAAAACCACTATCCCAACCTTGTGATCAACAACATCTTCAGCTTTCTCTCTGCCCGCGCCAAGCACCGAAGCAGCAAGTCCTATCTGCAATGTGTCAAACCTTTGAAGTATTCCCTCTCGGTCTGATGCAACTACATCGCCGTATTTTGTCCCGATGAAATCGGGTTTGAAGATTGAATTCGGATCCCCACCCTGATTTTCGACCATTTGAACCCATTTCTCGTATGCCTCTCCTGTCGAAAGCTTTTTCTCCAGAAGGTCAAGTGCATCCTCGAGGGTGTCGGAAACGCCTGCGATCAGCAGCATCCGTGCACCAAGCGCAAGGGTCAGCTCTCTGACATCGTGCGGACCGCTGTTCTGCAAAACTTCAACGGATTCCAGCACCTCAACGGCATTGCCAACCATCCTGCCGAGAGGCTGGTTCATGTTTGTGATGAGCGCCGTAACCTTCCTGTTCATGCCCTTCCCGATTGCAACCATCGTCTGAGCGAGTTTGAGCGCATCATCGTAGTTTCTCATGAACGCTCCGCTGCCCGTTTTGACATCAAGAACAAGTCCATCAATGCCTTCCGCAAGCTTTTTCGACATAATGCTCGACGAAATCAAGGGAATAGATTCGACAGTCGCAGTAACATCTCTCAAGGCATACATGCGCCTGTCAGCTGGCACAATGTCCTCCGTCTGCCCTATTATCGCCACTCCAACTTTAGAAATCGCCTCATGAAATTCATCGGGGCTGAGGTCTGTCCGAAATCCGGGGATAGACTCAAGCTTATCGAGTGTGCCCCCCGTGTGGCCAAGCGCACGCCCTGAGATCATCGGGACAGCAACTCCGCAGGAGGCAACAAGCGGGGCAAGCGGAAGCGAAATCTTATCGCCAACCCCGCCCGTGGAATGCTTATCGACTTTGGGAACAGGTATATCGGAAAAATCCAGAACCGTGCCGCTGTGCATCATCGCATCGGTCAACGCAGTAGTCTCTTCAAAATCCATCGAACGGAAAAACACAGCCATGAGGAATGCGCTCATCTGATAGTCCGGGATCTCACCATCAACAAATTTCTCTATGAAGAAACGGATCTCCTCCCGTGAAAGCTTCTCCCCATCCCGTTTTTTGCGGATTATGTCAACAGCTCTCATCATATCCTCCTTAAGAATTTGGACAGCTATTATGATTAACTTTGAGTGAAAAATCCATCTGCCGCTTAGACAAAAATCAAATTGGCTAATTCATATCACCAAGCAATGCAAAAGCCGAGATTAACGGCTAACGGTTAAATTTCAATTCCCAATGACTTTCACATTTGTTTTATTGGTTGATATGCTGGCTTTTTTAACTCCGTCCCACACGAGAAGGAGATTTTCGGCAATGCTCTCATGTCCCATTTTCACCACAAAAAGAACCACAGCTGGCTTTTCACCGAGCAGATTCTTCATCTGACTGCCAGTAATACCCCATCTGTAGGTAATCCTCTCGCCAGCTTTTACATCGACCTTTCTGGAATCCATAACTGTGAAGCGCCCTTCGGAAAATTTGACAACCTGAAGCTCGTAAGTCCCTTTTTTGTTGAATTTCAAAGCGAAATCGTAAGTTCTATCACCCTGTGGAGAAACTGCTCCTTTAACTTTTCCAGAGACGGCACCGAACCAGAAATCATTCATCATAAAGAACTTCCTGATATTGTGTGGGTTTTTGTTAGGCGCTGCCAACAGAACTGTGAAAAGGACAGCCATCACATTCATGATTATTCCTCCTTTTTATTTTTCAAGGATACAAGAGTATATCCTGCCAGTAAACTCCAGAATGGCTCAAGCTGAAGCCGGTATCTCGGAGAAGGACATATCCCCGTTGGAACCAGAATAAAAAGGCTCAACAACAGCACCACAATGGAAAACCGCCTGTCCGAAAAACGGAAAAGCCCGATGAAGGCGGACAAAAGAAGAAGCAGATTGAAAAACAGGGCGTATATGTAAATTGCGGCTCCGATTCCGGTAAGTGACCTGAGCCTGCGGTCGTAAACCAGCTTCAACGCCTTAGAAAAGTTCAGCTTGCTGATCGCACTTATCACATCTTGCGAAACGGGCTGTCTCGAGACCTTCCCGCCCATAAACCTCGCAAATTCGGCCATGCTCATGGGCATTAAGAAAACTATCGGCACACCGGTCAACACGAGCTTCAAGTATGTCCCTGTGTTGCTGAATATGACCTTTCTGGCATACTTTGCGGCGAGATCAAGCGCAATCGGATCCGGATACCTGTCGGCGACCTTCTCGTAGAGCTCAGGGCCAAGGTATTTCATAGCAGCGGAATCGAGCGGCAGGTTCTCAACATGTGCGACGACGGGCGCAGCGTGATAAATCACCAGAGTCATGTCGGCAACCGATGAAAATTTCCACATTCCAAACTTGAGGCGATTACGATAGAGCCACGGAAAAACGAGAATGAGAACGATAAACGCAGAAAGAAGCCATTTCGGTTTCCTGCTCCTCCAGACCGCATAAACGAGGGCTCCAATAATCGGCAAAGCACCAATGGGTTTTGTGAGAAGCAGAATTGAGCCTACAACCCCAAAGGGAATTATGGCGATAAGAGAAGGCCTGTCAAAAGCCACAACAATGAAAAACAGCAAGACGGAAAGCATCAGGTAAAATGTCTCAGCGAGAACCTGACCTGTGTATAAAGCAGCGTTCGGATTTAAGGAAAAAAGAAGCGACGCCCAAAAGGCAACATCTGGAGTATCAGTGAGGTAAACCCCAAGAATGAAGATCAGAGCCACTGAAGCCAATGAAAAAATGAGGTTCAACAAGACGATGGGGACAACATGTCGCCCAAAAACCCTGTAAATCCCCGCGATGATAAACGGATACGACGGCGTGACTATCATCTCAGGCCTGTATGGAGGCGTATCGTGCAGAGTGTAACCATGCCCCTGAACCAGGTTGTGTGCAACGCTTTCATATTCCCATGTATCCGGCCATGTGGCAAACGCACGATCAGGATGACGAATTGCATTCAGGACGAATGCGCCGCGAAAAATAAATGTCACAAAAAGCACAAAATAAAGCCGCTTTTCAATTGTTCTCTGAAGCACTGCCATCATCTCGACTTTGGGATTTTAACTCCTTCACTATCGAGTCAAGTACGCCGTTGATAAACGCACGCGCCTCATCCGTAGAATAGGTTTTGGCCAGTTCAACTGCTTCGTTGATGACAACATTCTCATCAACATCGGGAATGGCGATGAGCTCAGCGACAGCAAGCCGCAGGATGGAACGGTCTATTATATGCATCCGTTCGAGCTTCCAGTTCCTGGAATTGCGCCTAATCAACTCATCAACTCGCTCCTTGTGCTGGAAAAAGGCATGTATAAGCTGGATTAAGAATTCTATAACTCTCTGGTTCGGATTTTCTCGCCTGATTACATCGCTAATAATTTCCTCGTAATCGTTATTGAGCAGATCCCATCTGTAAAGCACCTCAAGGGCTAACACCCTTCCCAATCGCATGTTCGACCGTCTGTGAGGCATTATATTCTCCCTTCCCCCTCTTCCCCTCAATAAATTTGCGTAATGAAGCGATAAATCGCTTGTTCTGTTCGGGCAACCCAACTGTTACCCTTATTGCGTTGGGGAAATTATAAACCCCAAGAGGTCGAACAATGACACCATCATGGAGCAAAGCCTCGTATATCTCCCTGCCGTTGAATGGGGTATCAACAAATATGAAATTCGTGTAGCTTTGCGTGTAGAACAGGCCGAGCTTATCGAGTTCCCTGTAAAGGTATCTCTTGCCGTCCTCCACCATCATCCTGCTCTTTTCCACATGTTCCTGATCATCAAGTGCGGCAACGGCGGCGATCTGAGCAAGCCTGTTTACATTGAACGGCAACCGCACCTTCATCATGTTTCTGATGATCTCTTCTTTTGAGAAAGCGTATCCAATCCTCAATCCCGCAAGTCCGTAAGCTTTCGACATCGTCCTGAGGACAACCACATTTTTGCCATCGTGCAGGTAATCGAGGCCGTCAGGAAGGCTTTTGCCCGGCGTGTATTCGTAGTATGCCTCGTCCCACACCACAATGACATCTTCCGGAATTCGATGCATGAACTCATCAGCCTCATCTTTGAAAATAGCTGTCGCGGTGGGATTATTGGGATTTGATATGAACACCAGCTTGGTCTTCGGCGTTATGGCACTTGCCAGAGCATCAAGATCAATTTTGTAATTTTTCAACGGCGGTTCGATGATGGTGCCGCCAAGCATCTTCGTCACAATACGATACATGATGAACGACTGGTCGCTGGCAACAACTTCGTCTCCGGGCTCAATGTATGCAAGTCCGAGCATTAGCAAGAGCTCAACGGAGCCGTTACCTATGATTAACTGGCTTTCCGATATACCAAAGATATCTGCGAGTTTCTTTTTTAAATTGTAGTTGCTATCATCAGGGTAAAAATTCACCTCTTCCAAAGCCTTTTTCAGCGCATTCACGGCGCGTGGTGAGGGGCCGAGCGGGTTCTCATTTGATGCGAGTTTATCGATGGAGTTCGGATCCATGCCAAGTTCGCGGGCAACCTCTTCGATGGGTTTGCCCGGGATGTAAGGAACAATCTCATCCAGCACCCTTCTCGCTTTGATACTCATAACCTACCTCCCTGTAATGGGTTATAAAAAAGAGGGGCTGCAAAACAACAGCCCCTCAAATTGATTGGATGTCGCACTATGGCCGCTAAATCGATATGTCATTTCTTTCACAAGCCGATTTTAGAGAAAAAAATTTGTGATTTCAACGAAAACCGTTCCAGATAAATTTTCCCGTGAGGCAATGAACGGGGCTCTCAGTTATCCCAAAATTCCTTTGCAAAGCTCAACTCTGGCAAACCAATTCGGCCACTTCAAGAAGCGGAAGCAAGGCGTTATAATTCAGCCCACTATTGAGGAGGAGCAACGAAATGATAGAGGTAAGCCCTACCAGAATGGAGTTGTTGAAGCTAAAACGGCGCACATCCGTAGCGAAGCGCGGCCACAAACTGTTAAAGGACAAACAGAATGAGTTGATTCGCAGGTTACTGGATATGATCAAGACTGTAAAAGAGCTCAGGGAACGGGTTGACAGGGAGATAGCAGAAGCAAGCGGTCGTTTTGCCTTCGCAAGGGCTTCGATGGACCCAGAAGAAGTTGAGGAGGCATTTCTCATCCCTACCAAGAAGATATCAACGGAAATCTCCGTCAAGCGGCTCATGTCCGTTTCCATCCCATCTTTTAAGGAGCAGATTTCTGGCGAAATGATACCTTACAGCTTTGCCACCACCTCCGCCGAGCTTGATGTAGCGCTTTCCGCCCTTGAAAAGGCCATATCCTCACTAATGGAACTCGCTGAAAAGGAAAAAGGATTGCAGCTCCTTGCTGACGAGATCGGGAAAACGAGGCGGAGAGTCAACGCACTCGAATATGTGCTTATACCCGAACTGGAAGAGACGGTCAAATACATCTCCATGAAGCTGTCTGAAATGGAACGCGGCGACTTGATGCGCCTCATGCGAATTAAAGAGATCGTAAGGGCTCATTGACAGCTTGACACATGCAAGCCCAAAAGTCCATAATATTCGCACTTCTTGAAATTTTGCCGGGGTGGCGGAATTGGCAGACGCGCATGGTTGAGGGCCATGTGGGCTTCGGCCCGTGCGGGTTCAACTCCCGCCCCCGGCATTCTTCTTTTTGAGATGTCTCAACCCACCCTGTCCATCATACTCATAAATTACCGATACTTTGAAGACCTCAAATCAGCCGTGAATTCTATCCTGCAGTCCCACATTGACTTCCCGACCGAAATCACTGTGGTGAATGTCCCTTCAAATGACGGGACAGAGGAATTCATCGCCAATTTAAATCCCGACAATCCGCTAATTTCTGTTAAGCTCGTTCAGGCAGAAAGTTTCTCAATATCCGGCCTGAGAAACATAGGGATAAATCATGCGCGTGGAAAATATATCCTTCTCATGGATACAGATTTAACCCTTCATCCGAAAGCCTTAAGTCAAGCAATCTCGTTCATGGAAAATAATCCTGATGTTGGCATAGCGGGATTTAACCTGACACACGAAGACGGGACAAGCCAGTTCAACGGTAGAAGCTTCCCCACTCCGATAACCATCCTTGCCAGAAGAACTCCGCTCGGCAAGCTGTTCCCATCCATAGAGTTAAGGCATTTATACGCAGATGCAGATCGGGACAAAAACATGGAAGTTGATTGGGTGAGCGGCGCCACAATGCTCATCCGACACGATGTGATAGAGAATATAGGGGTTCTGGATGAGCGTTACCGCTACGGATTTGAAGATGTGGACTTCTGTTACCGTGCCAAAAAGGCCGGCTGGAAAGTCGCCGTGATAGCCGACGCAAAAGGCATACATCGCGAAATGAGGCGTAGCACGCGGTCGCTATGGTTCGCATACCAACATTTGAAAAGTGCAGTTTTATTCTTTTTTAAACATGGCTGGCGCTCATTGTTCGGAAAAATTTGAAGCGTTTTCCAACTCACTCATATTGAAACAACTGTATTCCTAATTGAAACAGTTTAAAAATGCATATTTGACCTTGTTGACAATCATATTTCACAGCGATAAAATGTGGCAGCTCTGAGGATTATAACAAGGAGGCGGCTGATATGTTAAAAAAGAAAGAGAGAGTGAAAGTGAAAGAACCTGAGGATCCGCGCCGCGATGTTTTCAGCGCCCTTGCTTGCAGCCGACGGATACAGATCGTAGAATTGTTGAGAGACGGTGAAAAATGCGCATCTGAGATAATCCCAATACTTGGGATCGATCAATCGGCTGTTTCAAGGCATCTCTCCATTTTGAAAAAGGTAGGCATACTCGCCTCAAGGAAGAAGGGGGTAAATGTGTATTACAGAATTGCCACTGAGAGCGTATTTACCCTCCTTGAGGTAGCCTCTGAAATTGTGGAAAAAAGGAACAAAGAATTGCTCAAGAAATTAAAAGGAAGCTGAGAAGGAGGAACATTAAAAATGGGATACCCTATACTCCAGAAGAGGGTTTTGGGGCCGGGGTCAAGGATGATGGTGATAAAAGCCCCATTCGTTGCTCGTGCTGCGAAACCCGGACAATTCATAATGTTGCGTGTCACGGATAAAGGCGAGAGGATACCGCTGACAATTGCAAAAGCCGACAAGAAGGAAGGAACTGTGACCATAATCTTCCAGGAAGTCGGAAAGACGACGATGCATCTCGGGACACTCGAACCTGGCGATGAGCTGCATGACTTTGTCGGTCCACTCGGCAAACCGACTGAAATCGATAACTGGGGCACAGTTGCCGCATTGGGTGGCGGATTTGGAACCGCCGTTCTCCTGCCTCTCATTCGCGGTCTCAAGGACAAGGGAAACAAGGTGATAACCATCGTGGGATTCCGCACAAAGGATTTGATTTTCCTGACCGATGAACTCTCCGAGGTGAGCGATGAGCTCATCATAACCACAGATGACGGCAGTTACGGCATGAAAGGCTTTGTAACTCACGCTCTCCAGAAACTAATAGACGAAGGCCGCGAGATAAACCATGTCTTTGCGGTTGGGCCTGTCCCGATGATGAAGGCCACAGCTGACCTCACGAAAAAACACAACATAAAAGCCACTGTCAGCTTAAACCCGATAATGGTTGACGGAACTGGCATGTGCGGTGCTTGCAGGGTGGAAGTTGGCAATGAGACCAAATTCGCCTGTGTGGATGGTCCTGAATTCGACGCACATCTTGTGAACTTCGATCTCCTGATGAAGAGGCTTCGCATGTATGTGAAACAGGAAAAGATTTCACTTGAAAGGTTTAAAGCAGAAAGGAAGGAGGCCGCCTGATGGGACGCATTAACTATGTCCGCACACCGATGGAAAAGCTTGATCCGGATAAGAGGATCAAGGTGTTCGACGAGGTCGCACTCGGCTACAAAGAAGATGAGGCTCTTTTAGAGGCCTCCCGATGCATCCTGTGCAAAAGGCCGCCATGCGTCCAGGGATGCCCTGTCCACATCGATATTCCGGGCTTCATAAAGCTCATCACTGAAAAGAAATATGTTGAAGCCGCTCAGCACATCAAGAAATTCAACCCGCTGCCAGCAGTTTGTGGCCGTGTCTGCCCTCAGGAAGAACAATGCGAGATGAGATGTATCCTTGGCAAGAAGGGTCAGCCGGTCGCAATAGGCCGTCTTGAGCGCTTCGTCGCGGATTACGAGAGGGCTCAGGGCAAAATGACGCTGCCGGAAATGAAAGAAAAGAGCGGATTTAAGGTCGCTGTTATCGGCTCAGGGCCAGCTGGTCTTGTCGCTGCAAGTGAGCTCGCCAAAATGGGACACGATGTCACGATATTTGAGGCGCTTCACGAACCGGGGGGCGTCCTCGTTTATGGTATCCCTGAGTTCAGACTGCCCAAGGAAATTGTTGCACATGAGGTGGAATACATCAAATCGCTTGGCGTCAAGATCATAACGAATTTCGTCGTTGGGAAGACCATGACAATTGACGAGCTCATGCAGGAGGAGGGGTTCCATGCTGTGTTCATTGGAACAGGCGCAGGCCTGCCGAGCTTCATGGGCATCCCCGGCGAGAATCTGCTCGGAATTTACTCCGCAAACGAGTTCCTGACAAGAATTAATCTTATGCGTGCCTACAAGTTCCCTGAATTCGACACACCGGTGTTTGTCGGCAAGAAGGTCGGAGTGGTCGGTGCAGGAAATGTTGCAATGGACGCTGCGAGAAGCGCGCTCAGGGCTGGCGCAGAGGAAGTCCATATCCTTTACAGAAGAACCAAGGAATACAGCCCCGCAAGAGAAGAAGAGCTTGAAAACGCACTTGAGGAAGGCGTCATATTTGACGAGCTGGTTACTCCAGTCAGGTATATCGGGGACGAAAACGGCTGGGTCAAAGAGGTCGAGCTCATCAGAATGAAGCTCGGAGAGCCCGACGAATCTGGCCGCAGAAGACCGATCAAGATTCCCGGCTCAGAGTTCCGCATGCCAATTGACATGATAATCGTCGCAATCGGCCAAAAACCTCAGCCTACGATAGCCTACACCACACCTGGCCTTGAGATTCACCCCAAATGGGGCACCATAAAGGCCAACATGAAAACATTCGCGACTTCCAAGCCCGGCGTGTTTGCCGGCGGTGACGCTGTCACCGGTGCGGCAACTGTTATCCTCGCAGCTGGGGCTGGAACTGACGCCTCCAAATACATCGATTACTACCTGCATAACATGGACAAACCGGGTATCTGGGACGAACTCTATCACGCAGAAGAATAACAAAAACATGTTGTGGATTAAGAAGAAGGGAGGGAAGTTTTCCTCCCTTCTTTTGTTTTCATAGCTGTATCAACATGTTACACACCGACCGATTTCGGCTTCCATTTTAAGTCGAGCTTTGGGACAGCATTAAAACGAATGCTTTTATGCCCCACATCATTACAAATTCATCTGATTTTCAAGGACTTAAAATTTCAAGCTGGATGTGAATCACACCATTGGTCTGCACATTTCAGTCCCATACAACATTGCCTTTGGCCACAACATCTTCCCTTTTTGATAAAACTTTAACGCAAAAGGTGAGGGCCGAAATCATGAATAGGCCAATCCATTGCAAACTATGCGCTTGGGTAAGCGAAATGAAAAAAGTTTCATGTATCCACAGAATGCCGCCTATAACACTGAGTAAGGCCACATTTGACTGATGTAATCGCGGACACCTAAGATTAACCCTTGCCTTAAAACCCATCCGCAAACTGGAGGAGCGAGCGAGATGCCGTCATCTGTGAAGAAGGGTTTTGCGCCTAAAACAGCTATCTGGGATGCCATTATAGATGAGCTGAAAAGCACGGTGGAATCCAGACTCATCGAGGTCTGGATACAGCCGCTTGAGGCAGATATGGCTGATCCTTCAACGCTGCTCCTCTATGCCCCTGACCAATTTTTCGCCGAATTCGTCCAGATGCATTTCCAGAAAAAGATAAAAGAGGCAATTGAAAGGATGGGTTTGAGTTTGAAAGTCAAAATCAAGAGCAAAAGTGAAAATGAACTTGAACAGATCTTTGAGGAAAAAGTCAAAAAATCCGGGTTGCTCCGAAACCTGACCTTTGAAAATTTCATGAAAAGTAGCTCGAATGAGTATGCCTTGAAATGGTCAAAGTTTGTCGCATCCTATCCGGGCAGGATAAATCCGCTGTTTATCGTTGGAGGCACAGGGTTTGGAAAGACCCACCTGCTTAATGCGATAGGAATTAGAGCGCTAAAAGCCGACACGAATCGCCGAATTTTGTACCTCACGGCCGGCAGGTTTGTAGATATGGTTGCCAGAGCCGTCCAGAAGAGGCAGATCTCGAAGCTCAGAGACTTTCTGAGCGATATCGACATCCTGCTATTCGACGATTTCCACGATCTAAAAAGAAAACCGTTTATGCTCAGGGAATTCCTCAACATAATGAAAAGCATGATACCGGCAGGCAAGCAGGTCGTCATAGCGTCACGCTATTCGCTCCAGTCCATGCGCTGGCTCGATACAAGCATAAAATCGCGAATTCAGTCGGGCGTGGTGGCCTACATAAACAGGGCAGATTTCGAGCTTCGTTACAGGATCATAGCAAGCTACGCTGACGAGTTCGGCGTCACCCTTCCCGAGAACGAGATCGAGTTCCTCGCCAGAAACCTCAAAGGAGACAATCGAAGGATAAGGGGAGCCATAGCCAGAATAGCAGCATTCCAGTCGCTATCGGACAATCCTCTCAGCACCAAAGATATCCGTCATGTGCTATCAGACATGCTCCAGGAGCCTGAGCTGTTTGTTGATGATGTGTTCAAAAGTGTGTCGAAAAGTTTTCGGATTCCTGTATCCGAGATAAAAGGCAAAACCAGACGGCCGTCAGCAGTAGCTGCCCGTCAGGCAGTAACCCTCATACTGCGTGACACTTTAAAACTTTCGCTGAAAGAAATTGGGCAACACATAAACAGGTCTCACTCCACGGTGATCTACACGATCAAAAATGCTCGAAAACGCCTCAAATCCGACAAAACTTTCAGATCTATGTTTACTCACGCCGTGAATTCCCTCATGAATTGAAATAGTCTGTCTCCACACCGTTTTTAGATCCAGAACCGAAGCTGTTTTCAATAAAATCGTGTAGCATTTTTCGACATCTTTTAAACCCTTACTGAACAGGGAATAATCACTTTTGAAAAACCATGGATTGTGCAACAATCACTGTTCCATAGGTGTCTTGCACAAAATGTTCGAGGTGTGGACAGAGAATTTCGCAGTGGTTTAGTGCTATAATAAAAACACATTTAAAATTTCGTTTCTTTATAACTAATAACTAAATCACAGGAGGGAAAAATGAGGATTGGAATTGAGACGCAAACCCTTTTAAAGGCGGCAAAGGAAACCGCAAAGGCATTGCCGACAAGGTCAAACCTGCCGATATTGCAGCACTTCCTGGTCGAAGTAACCGAAAACGGAGAAATGATTTTGAAAAGCACAAATCTGGACTTCTCCATTGTGGAATCTGTCACGGTAACGGAGTTAGAAGGACATGGCATGTTCACACTTCCGGGAAAAACATTTCTCGAGGTGCTGTCTAACATAACTGAGCCTTACATCGAACTGGTTTCAAACGACGGAACAACGACATTAAAAACCCCAAAAGGCAACCATTACGAATTCATTGGGTTAAGCCCCGAGGATTTCCCTGAAATCTCGTATCCGGAAGGCGAGAGTGAAATCGTTTTCCCAAGAGAACTTGTGCTTGAAGGTGTCGATTATGTCGGTTTCTGCGTGTCAAAAGATGATCTCAGGGCATTTCTGACTGGAATTTACTGGCATGTTTTCGACAGTGAACTTCGTTTCGTTGCTTCAGACGCTCACAGACTTGGCCTGTTTGGGGTAAAAGGTAACTATCCGTCCGATTTCGAGGCTATTGTCTCTCCTCAGGTGTTTGATTTCCTGAAAAACAGGGAGGAGGAAGATGTGGTGATACGAACATCAAAGGAACTCATCGAGTTCTCGTTCCCAAATGCGCGTCTCGTCGCCCGCGTCATCGAAGGCCCATATCCTGAATACCAGAATGTCCTGCCGGAGATACCGGGCAAAGGCGTGCTGAGGATTAACAGGGATGAGATCTCAGGTGCACTGAAAAGGCTAATGGTTTTCACCGAATCGCCGTCATACGCAACTGTCTGGACGCTTGAAGGTGAAAAAATCACTGTGAAAGCGTCATCTCCTGATAGGGGCGAGGCTGAGGAGACTCTCATGGGTGATTACACGGGAGAACCCATGAAGATCGCCCTGAACGCCAGCTTTTTGCTTGACATAATCAAAAAGATCAGGTCATTTGAAATCGAGATGCACTTTTACGATCCACTGAGGGCAATCCTCATACGGCCCACGGAAATCGATGAAAACCATGATCTCCTTTACATCGTCATGCCCGTGCGGCTCGCCGAAGAAGAATTCGAGGAGATCGAAGAGGAATAGTCATGGAAAAAAAAGCGTTTGTCATATCGATTGGCGATGAGTTACTTTCAGGCAGACGCTTAAACCGCGACCTTCAATTAATTTCCCGATTTCTGGCAGTGCGGGGGATTAAAGTCGCGGGCGAGATGATTGTTCCCGACGAGGAGGAAGCGATAAAACGGGCACTTGATCACGCCTTAAGTTCCGCTGACATCGTTATTACCACGGGCGGACTTGGGCCAACTCACGATGATAAAACTCGCTGGGTCGCGGCCGAATACTTCAACCGAGAGCTCGAATATCGCGATTCTCTCATGGAATTTGTTCGTAAGAGGCTAAACGCCTTCGAGATGGAATACATAGAGAATATCCACAGGAACTA
Organism: Caldifarciminota bacterium; assembly: GCA_015489175.1. Taxonomy (GTDB): domain Bacteria; phylum Hydrothermota; class Hydrothermia; order B15-G9; family B15-G9; genus WGAI01. The sequence goes on from WGAI01000043.1 coordinate 18,004, forward strand.
CGCATTGGTGCCTCAAGGATTTGATCATCACTATAACGAAGTCGGAATAGCACCGGCAATGTCAGCTAAAATCGAGCATAACGGTATGGAAAAGCTCGTTGTGTTGCTTCCGGGGCCGCCGCGCGAGGTAGAACATCTCCTCAGCAAGCTGGATTATCTGTTCAAGGATTATTCGCAGGGAGTGTGCCGCGAATTTACCATCAAGACATTCGGTATCCCCGAGGTTGACATAACCAAGTTGCTTAAGGATAAAAACTTTGACGCTTTCAATTCTCTCAGCATATTGCCTTCCCCGTATGGGGTTCAGCTCGTTTTGAAAAAATGCGGTGGGGATGAGAGTGAAGTCCAGAAATGGATTGATGAGCGGGTGAAATTTATCGAATGGATACTCGGAAAGCGATACATTTACGGGTATGGGGACGATACGCTTGAAAAGGTTGTGGGCGAGTTGTTGAAGCAGAAGTGTCTGAGGATTGCGACAGCGGAGTCGTGCACAGGCGGACTTGTGGCCAACCTGATAACGGATGTGCCGGGCAGTTCGGATTACTTCTGGGGCAGCGTTGTGGCTTACAGTAACGAGATTAAGGAGCAGATTCTGGGGATACCTGAGCCGCTCATCCGCCACTTTGGAGCTGTGTCTGAACCGGTGGCTTTGATGATGGCAGAAGGTGTCCGCCGCAAATTCGGCGTTGAGGTGGGAATATCGACGACAGGCATCGCCGGCCCGACAGGAGGGACGCCGCAGAAGCCCGTTGGAACCGTTTACATGGGCATTTCGATAAAAGGCAGGACCAGGGTGATTTTGAGGCATTTTTCTGCCGATCGGCTTGGCGTAAAGCGACTCACCGCATACACATTGCTTAACGAATTGAGGAAAATGCTTATCTTTGGTGAGGAACCATGAAGAAATTGTTCAGGTTGATGGCCCCTTACAAATGGTATGTGCTTGCGGGTGTTATCGCTCTGACGATAACCGATGGCCTTTCTCTTTTGATCCCAAACATCATCCGCCATGCCGTTGACAGCATAGCGAGGGGGACGGCTACTGGCAGGTTGCTTTTTATCTATGGGCTTGAGATACTTGGCATATCACTTGTTATGGGGATTTTGAGATTCCTGTGGCGCTATTTCATCATCGGCTCATCACGAAAAGCGGAGATGGATCTGCGCCGAAACCTGTTTGTCCACATGCTCAAGCTCCCGATAAGTTTCTTCAGGGAGAGGAAAACCGGTGACCTGATGGCGCATGCCACGAACGATGTCGATGCCGTTCGGATGGCCGTTGGAATTGGGCTTGTCGGCCTGTTCGATGGCTCTGTGATGATGGTGATGACGCTCATCGCCATGCTTCTCATATCGGTCAGGCTCACCCTTTACGCCGTAACACCGATGCCGTTCCTTGCGGTTATCGTTCTCGGCTTTGGGCGGTCGATACATAGCAGATTCCGCAGGGTTCAAGATTCGTTCTCTACTCTGACCGAGCGCGTTCGTGAGGCCGTCAGCGGCATACGAATCATCAAGGCATTTGTTCAGGAGGAGGGGGAAGAAAAGCATTTCGACAAATACAACCGAGATTATGTCCAGAAAAACATCGACTTCCTGAAGGTTTACAGCCTGTTCCATCCCACAATTGCCCTATTTGCAAGCCTTGCCCTTGCGATTTTGCTGCTCCTCGGCGGAAAGGATGTTATCTACGGCGAGATCTCGCTTGGCGATTTCGTCGCATTTTCGGTTTACATAGGGATGCTCGTATGGCCCATGATAGCCATTGGCTGGGTGACCAACCTGTTTCAACGGGCAAGGGCATCCTATGACCGCATAGAGGGAATTCTCAGCGTTGAGCCTATCAGAGAGCCGCGTGACGGCATCGAAAAGCCGATTGATGGGCAGGTTTCGATCAGGAAACTTACATTTGGCTACGGCGCCCACAAGCCCGTTCTCAAAGATATAGAATTTGAGCTTGAGCCGGGCATGAGGTTGGGAATAACAGGACGGACAGGTTCGGGCAAATCGACGCTTGTCAAGGTAATTGCAAGGCTCTATGACCCTCCGGCAGGCACTGTTTTCATTGATGGCATCGATATCCTGCGCTACCGGTTCAAGGTTTTGCGCGACGCAATCGGCGTTGTTCCACAGGATTCGTTCCTTTTCTCCGCTACCATACGCGAAAACATTGCATTTGCGGTGCCTGATGCATCCATGGACCGGATCGAATGGGCGGCCAAAGTTGCCGGGATATACGATGAGATTGTCGAATTTCCGGACGGTTTTGACACCGTGGTTGGAGAGCGCGGTGTGACCCTTTCGGGCGGGCAAAAACAACGGATTGCACTTGCGCGGACGCTGCTGCTTGACCCTCGCATACTTATCCTCGACGATGCACTCTCAGCTGTGGATGCTCAGAAGGAGGCTGAGATACTTGAACGGCTTAGAGATGTCATGAAAGACAGAACCTCCATCGTCATCTCACACAGGGTAGTTGCTATCGAAGACTCTGATCTCATTCTGGTTCTTGATGGCGGCAGGATAACTGAGCACGGGACGCACGATGAGCTGATGAAACTCAATGGCTATTACGCTAAGCTTTACAGGATGCAGAAATCCGTCGAGGCACTTAAATGAGCCATAATCATCATCACCATGCAGCCGGTGAAAAAGGACTTCTGATTTCCATTTTTTTGAACTTTGTAATAACGGCCGCCGAAGTCCTCGGTGGGCTCGTTTCCGGCAGTCTATCGCTCATTTCCGATGCATTACACAACTTCAACGATGCGATCGCCATGGTAGGCAGCTATGTGGCCATTCAGTTAAGCAAGAAGCCGAGCGATAACAGGAGGACATTCGGCTACAAACGGGCTCAGATACTCGTTGCACTCTTTAATTCGATGCTGCTCATAGCCGCTGCGTTGCTGCTGTTCAGGGAATCGATTTTGCGGATGTTCAACCCTGTGCCCATTCGAGGTGCATTGATGCTTATAGTGGCCACAATAGGGCTGCTTGCTAATCTGTTTTCCGTGCTTTTATTGAGGGAATCGGCGCGCGAGAGCCTGAATGTGAGGACGGCTTATCTCCACCTCATCGGCGATACCCTCTCCTCGTTCGGCGTTGTAACCGGCGGAATTGTTGTCATATTGTGGAACTGGTATCTGATCGACCCCATTTTGACGGTGCTTATCGGGATTTACATACTCAAAGAAGGGATAAAAGCGTTCATCGAGTCGGTTGAAATCCTCATGGAAGCCGCGCCGCCTGACATCGACCCCGATGAGATCAAAAAGGTCGTGGAATCGATTGGAGGGATTGCCAACATCCATCATCTGCATGTGTGGCGGTTGGACGATAAGAGTATCCTGCTTGAGGCGCATGTTGACATGGAGTCGGACATAAAGGTCAGCGAGGCAGACGCCATAAGAGAGAAAATTCAGAGGGTTTTACGCGATAAGTTTGGCATTGGACATGTCACACTTCAGATGGAATTCAACGCATGCAGCGAGAAATCGCTGATCAGGCAATCATCCTGACCTAAACAACGCGGTTGGTGCTTCACTTATTGCTGTTGAATTTCAGCCATATACATGAGCCTGAATGGGATAAGCAGCTCAGAGACCTGATTGTTTAGCAAGTCGAAGATTGTGACCTTCTTTTTGGGCTTCTTCCTGATGGCGGGCGGAGTTTTCAGTCCCCCGATGCTGGCAGCGAGGTTGATGGCATCCTCCATCGTCCCAATCGTATCAACAAGCCCGATTTCAAGCGCCTGTCGCCCGGTGAATATGCGGCCATCGGCGATCTTTCTCACGGAATCCACCGACATGTAACGGGATTTTGACACTATCTGCACGAACTGGTCATAGGCATCCATTATGACGCCTTTGAGGATCTCCTTTTCGTCCGTTTTCATAGGGCGATATGGTGAGCCTATGTCCTTGTATTTCGCCGACTTTATGGTGTTCATCCGCACCCCGATTTTATCCATAAGGCCAGAAAAGTCGGGTGTTTGCAGGATCACGCCGATGGAACCCGTGATGCTTCCGGGATTGGCCATTATTACATCGCCCGCGCACGCTATCATGTAACCGCCAGATGCTGCCAGCGAGCCCATAGAAATGACGATCTTTTTGCCCTTTTCCTTTGCTTCCAACAGCTTTTTGTAAATTTCGTATGATGGAACCACTCCACCGCCCGGCGAGTTTATGCGGACGAGGATGACGGGCACATTTTTGTCGTTTTCGAGCTCATCTATCCAAGCTACGATCTCCTTTGAGCTTGATATTACGCCATTTATCTCCACGAGGCCCACCCTTTTGATAGGGAGCAGAGAATCTTTCAGTGGACTGCCGCCTTTTATAAAAAATGACAGCAGAATCGCTGAAAGGACAATGAGCATTGCAGTTACAAATGGCGACCACTTTTTCATAGCATCTTCCTCCCTGAGTAAAGGCCATTGCGATGGATGTAGTGCTCCACGCCTTCAGGCACAAGATATTTGATCGGCAAACCGTCGCGCACTCTCTGCCTGATCTCCGTTGATGACAGCTCGATCTGGCGCTGATTGACGAAGATCGCCCTCTCGGCAAATTTTGACATGGTTGGCCGCACATGCGGTGGACACGGGCGCCTGAGCACCACCACCTTTGCCATGTCAAAAAGGAGCTCCGGCCTATACCAACCTGTTTCCATCGACAGGAACTGGTCAGTGCCCATCAGAAAAAACAGGGATTTGCCTTTCAGGACGGTTTTTGACATCTCCTTGATCACCTCAACGGTGTAGCTTTTGACAAGATTTAACTGTTTTTCAAAATCGGATGCCTCGAATAGCGGATTGCTCATTGTGGCAATCTGAACCATTTTGAACCTGTGTTTGAACGGTGTGAAAGTGGCCTTGTGAGGCGGTCTGTAGCTGACGAGGAAGACGACCTTGTCAAGACCGAGCCTTTCAGCTACATCCTGAGCGACAATCAGATGGCCTATGTGGATGGGGTCAAACCGTCCGCCAAATATGCCAACCCGATCGGTCATGACGATATTTTCCAGTAGAGTGCCCCAGCTTTTGCTCGCACATCAGGTGGCACAGTCCGATCTTGCATGAGAGTCTGGAGGATATCGACGGCTTTGTCTTTCTTGCCGGTTCTGGAAAGCAACAGCGCGCGGTAGTATTTTGCCAGCCATCTCGCTTCCGTGTCGCTGTAATCCCTGTCGAAAAGATCGAGATAGATCTTGGCGGAACGGTATTTTTCGAGGTTTATAAATGTTTTCACTGACACCAGCATCTTTAGTGCCAGTTTGTTGCGGCATTTTTGTATAATTCCCCTTGCATCATCGGCAAATTGCGAGTTCGGATACTGGCTGAGGAACTGTTCGGCGAGCTGCATCGCATTCCTCGTGTCACTTTGATCCCTATCCGGCGGCAGGCTTTTCAGATAATAGGCCTCGGCGATCCTAAAAACCGCTTCCTCGATGTGATCGCTGTAAGGGTAGTTTTCTATGAGGAACTGGAACTCGTTGATCGCCGATTCGTAATTTTTCTGTTTCATGTAACTCATTGCAATGTAAAATTGTGCATCGTCAACATATTCGCTCATCGGGAATTTGTAGATTACATTTTTAAATCCTTCTCTTGCAGTCTCATAATGACCTTTCTGGTATAGTTTCATGGCTGAATTGAACTGATCAGCCGCACTGCTGTAACCGATAAAGACCTGTTTCTTAGCGCAGGATGCCAGAAGCAAAATTGCAAACAACGGTATGATTAGCATCTTTTTCCTCATTGACATTTAATTCCTCCTGATTTTGGGAAGCCCATTTTAAAGCAAGAGCTTGTTCGCTTCATCTTATGACAACAAATTTTCTTCCCTCGCTCAGGTTGCGGGATTTTAAGGTAGCGATATAGACGCCGGGTTTCAGGCTCACGGCAAAAGTGGCGTCACCTGAGCCGCTGACCCGCTTTATCGACCTTCCTGAGACCGAGAAAATCTCCATTTCCCAGTTGCCGGGATGCGAGATTGAGAAATTAGCACGCCCGTAGCCTGAAATTATCCGCAAAGACCCTCGCGGAATCGGCGCATCCGCAAATTCGTTAACGGATTGAGGCGTGTAGATGAACGGGCCGGATAATTCGCTTCCGTTGGCTGCCGGTGCCTGATCGAAGGCCGAGATGAAAAATCCAAGTGTATCGCGCAGGTTGACCTTTATCGAAATGCTTGTGTCACTTGTCTCGTAAATGCTATCGATCTGCTCAGGGTTCCCCATGTCTGTGAATAGGTAAACCCGGTAGCCGCCCAATGGGTAGGTGCCAGCTTGAGACGGATGCCATGACAGCGTCAGCGTGTCGTTCGATAGAGAGAATTCGGCGAAAGAAGGGCGGGACGGCGGTGTTTTGGGCGAGTCGAATTTCTGGACGAGCTCAGCAAAGCCGTATCCGCCATCCAGCCCGTTTATGTAGTCAATTCCATCGATTTTCGCGCTGGCATGAGCCAGCCATGTGATTCCCTCGTAGAACCTATCCGTGACAAATGTGACGATCTGGTCTTCCAGCCACGGATGCATTTCAAACAGGACGATGTTGTTGTCGTGGTGGTAAATCACCCTCCATCCCTGTGAGAAGTAAAGGTTTGTCATCGGATCGTGGTAATAGTCGAGCCTTTCGAGCGTGAAGTTAGATGTGAATACCTGAAGGGTTGTGTCAGGGGTCTGGACAAAGAGGTTGATGTGTCTGTGGAGCGAATCTGGCGGCACCGTGTCGCCTTCAAACAGGTTCCAGATCTGAGCCCCGACAATGTTACCGTCTTCGGAACTTGCCACTATCGAGAACCATTCATATCCGCCGGACGGCGAGACCTCGAACGGTCCCCACTGCCTGTCGAACCACGCTGTGCCTGTAACGGGAACTGTGTCCCTCCCTGATACGAGGCTGCCCTCGACATGCATGAAAGGCATCGCATAGTAGTAACTCATTTCGCTGGAGTCGCCGAGTGCGATGTATCCGATGCTATCGATGGCAAAGGGATAGGAGAGCGATTGAACCCTCAGAGAGCACGCAGTGGATGTGTTTTGGCTGAACGCCCTTGCGATGTATGAAAATGCCTGTCCGTCATCGGGATATGTCCACCTCAGTGTGTCGAATGTGGTGCCTGTGAGGCCGGCATAGGAGAGCGAGAGGTGGCCTGTATCCGCCTGCAACCTGCCAAGTATGTCCACTTCCGATAGGAATGTGTCGGCAGACATGTCGGTGATGTTGAAGATTAAGGCAGTGGCCGGTTTCCTGAAGAATGTGAGCATCAGCCCGAAGCTGTCCTGCTCATCGGTCTCAAGGCGCATGTTCAGATACCACCACTCCGATCTCACGGTGTCGCTGTAATGAGCACCCTCGTCGTGGGGAAAAGATAACACCCCCGCCTGATAAGGGTATCTGAGGGAGCCTAATGCCATGACTAACCCGATGATTACAGCCACCATTTTTATTCGGATAGTTTTCGGGAAAGGACATACGGCATCAACGCATAGAATGCAGATGCCTTCTCGAGATGGTCGATAGGCGTTGCCTCGTTTGGGGCATGGGCATAAATCTCATTGCCCGGGCCAAACCCGATGGATGGAATACCGTGTCGGCCTGCAATTGCAACGCCGTTTGTCGAAAATGTCCATTTCCCGATTCTCGCCTTCTCGTCAAACAAAAGCTCGTATGTTTCTGCACCTGCCTGAACGAGAGGATGGTCTTCCGAATATTTCCATGTCGGGAAATATTTTTCCTGCTCAAAAACCGTGCCTTTGTAGCTCTTTTTGCTGTAAATCGGCACGATTATCTCAGGTTCCTCGCCAACTATCTCCCGAACCTCTTTTATTGCAGAATCTTTGGTCTCGCCCCATGTGAGCCTTCTATCGAGATAGAGGCGGCAGAAGTCCGGTATGGCGCATTGTGAAGGCGATTTCGATTCGATGATGGTAGGCGCAACGCTGCCTTTGCCGAGGAATTCGTCAACTTTGAGCCGCTCGTTCAGCTCAGCTATCTCCAGAGCCGCCCTTGCGGCCTTGAGTATGGCGTTGTCGCCTCTTTCAGGAGCAGAGGCATGAGCGGATACGCCCTTGAAATGGATTTCCATCTCCATTCGACCTCTGTGGCCGCGATAAACTCCCAGATTGGTCGGTTCCGTCAGAATCACGAAGTCGGGCACCAGCTTCTCCCTTTCGATAATGTAAAGCCAGCACATGCCATCGCAGTCCTCCTCCATAATCGTGAATGTGAAGTAAACGGTGAAATCGCCATCGTAGCCGAGCTCTTTCAGGATTCTGCCAGCCGTTATCATCGAGGCGGCGCCGCCTTTCTGGTCAACTGAGCCCCTTCCATGCACCATTCCGTCTTTTATAAGACCCGAAAACGGGGGGTATTTCCATTGAGAGGGATCTCCTGTGTCCACGACATCGATGTGGGCATCTATTGCTAACTTCTTGCTGCCGTCGCCCACACGACCGATCAGATTTCCAAGCCCGTCCACCCACACCTCGTCAAATCCGGCCTCCTCGGCCTGCTGCTTAAGCTTCTCGATCACCGGCCCTTCTTGACCACTCAGAGACGGGATTTTCACTATCTCTGAGAGATTTTCTGCCGTGTATTCACGATATTTCTTTGCAAGTTCCCTGATTTCCCTTGCTATTTCCATTTCAATCCTCCGTGTTGGAGATTTATGATAAAGCTCAGTGTGGGTTAGTTACACGAATTGAATGAGATGGGAATTTTAAGGTCGCTAATTGGTCTCGCCTGCGCGGCTGACCGGGAGCTCAAACTGGAGCTTGTAAAGTTTCTGGTAAAGCTGACAGCTTTTGATTAAGTCGGTATGCCTGCCAATGGCTTTCACCTGCCCATCGTCGATCACGACGATTTTGTCCGCCTCGAGAATTGTAGAAAGGCGATGTGCGATGGCGAGTGTAGTTCGGCCTTTCATGATCTCCTGAAGTGCCTGACGGATGAGCTCTTCGGATTCAGAATCCAGAGACGAAGTCGCCTCGTCCAGGATAAGTATCTCAGGATCCCTCAGGATGGCCCTTGCAAGTGCGATACGCTGTCTTTCGCCACCGGAGAGCATAACGCCGCGCTCGCCCACGATCGTGTTGTAGCCTTTGGGCAGACGCATTATGAAATCATGCGCCGCCGCTACCTTTGCGGCCTCGATCACCTCTTCTTCAGTGGCATTCGGCCTCGCGTAGAGGATGTTCTCAAATATCGTGCCGCTGAAAAGGAACGGTTCCTGAGGCACGACGGATATCTTCTGTCTGTATTGCTGGATGTCATACTCCCTGAGATCCACGCCGTCGATCAACAATCTCCCTTTCTGGGGCAAATAAAACCCGGCTAACAAGTCCGCTATCGTCGATTTACCGGCGCCTGACGGCCCCACAAGTGCGACATTCTCACCCTTGAGAATGTCAAATGATACCCCGCGAAGCGCCTGCTTCTCACCGTTGTAGCTGAACCATACATCCTCGAATTTTATCGATTTCCGAAGTTTCTCAAACCTGCGTTTCCCGTAGCTCATCATCTGCTTCTCAGATGGTTCGTTTAGCACTTTGAAAATTCGGTTGGTTGCGGCAAGGCCGTGTTGGATGAAAGTGTTTGCCTGAAAGAGCCTTTTTAGTGGTCGCATCATGGAAAGGGAGGCGGCAAGAAAAACGAAAAACTTGTCAGGAGTTAGCGTTTTCTCGATGAAAATCAGCCTTGCACCGTAAATCAACACGATTGAGGCGATTACGGCGGTGAACAGTTCGGTCAAAGGCGGCCCCAGAGCGCTCAGATACTCGAACCTGAGGACGGAACGGTAATACATCTTTGCCCTCTGGATGAAATTCCTGCTTTCGTTGTCCTCCGCCGAGAAGATTTTTATGATTTTAATCCCGTTCAAAGATTCGTTCAGATATTTGCCGATCTCTCCCATCTTTTCCTGAGTGCGGGTTGACCTTTTCCTGAGCTTTTTGCCAATCACAGCGAACAGGAGCATGGATGTGGGGACGAGGACCAGCGCAAAGAGCGTCAATTTCCAGCTTATGATGATCGCAAGTGCGAGATACACGAGCGCATTAAGGGATTCGGATACCATGACGAATATCCCATCGACAAACGCCTGTCTCACAAGCGATACATCGTTGATGAACCTCGAAATTATCTCTCCGACGCTTGTTCTGTGGAAGAAGCTGAGCGGCAGCTGAAGCAGCTTGTGGAAAAGGTTGACCCTGATGTCCAGCACAATCTTTTCCTGAAGCATCACCGAGCTGATTTTCTGTGCATAATTGAACACGAACTTTACGAAATAGATGCCCACTATCACAAGCGAGAGCCTTTTTGTCGCTGTGAGCGGGTCAACGGAGAAGATAAAGTTGTTGAGAAAGTGATTGAGCCATTGCCATTTCTTCCCTGCCGACATCATAAGATCGCTTTCACCTGTTCGGAATAGCACTTTCAGCAACGGAGAGAACATGCTTATGGATATGCCGTTCAAAAGAGATGAGACTGTCATGAAAAAGAATGCGGCAGCCGCTAAAAACTTGTGTTTCTTGAGGAAAGAAAGAAGTTTAATGTGGGTTTTGGCGGAAAATGGAGCAGATTTTGCGCTCATTATTCTACAAGGCTGCGTATATCTTCAACCAATTGTCCAATCTCTGTATCCGTCCTCCATGCGCGGTGAACAAGGTTTTCTGGAAGCTTTACCTCGCTGTTGATCAAAAGGATAGGTATTTTCATAAGGGCGGCGATGCCGAGATAAAGGCTGTTATCGACGACGAACAGGTCAGCGAGCGACATGGTCGCGGCGATCCCTTCAGGCCCAAGCGGTGAGATGTCAATTATCCCGTTTCCGAGATCGTGCGGTGAGACGAAAGTAACTCCAGTCGAAAATGCGGTCTTCGATGCTGACCTGACCAGTTCGGCCACACCTTTGTCTATGATGTCAATAACAATCAGGATGTGTTGTTCTCCGTGTCCTTTGAATATCAAATAGTCCCACGCCGTCCTCTTGGCCAGATCTCGGAGCGAAGGTTTAAACTTCAAAATAGGCACATTCATCAGCCTGAGCTGTTTCTCGAAATAGTTTATGTCGTCAGACTCAGGTGACGGGGCGAGTATTATGTTGTAGTATGGATATGTCTCAGGGTCCGTTGAAATCCTGTATTTTGAATTTTTGGAGTAGAGAGGCAGTTTTGCATGTGGTGTCGGCGGTTTGCTCAAATCCCAGATAAGGTCAACATCTTCAGGAAATAGCTCAAAAGGGTCTTTTTTCAACTCCGAATCCGGTATGAACTCGACTTTATCCTTGAACAGGAAATCTGCAATCAACGGTTTTGCTTCATCTATGCCGATTATGTATTTGTTGCCTGAAAAGAATTCTATCAGCGAATAGGCGGAATTGAGAGCCAGAGAAAGCTGGTTAAAATCCCTCGACAGAGAGATTGCGATGTTAAGCTCTCTCGGGAAAGCACATTTAAAACGGAACTCATTCGGCCTAAATCTCAGTTTTCTGATCAGTGTTTTAATCATCATGATGATAGCCCTCATGGCGCTTTTATGATATTAAAAAGTCACATGGATTGCAATAAAATCCGAAAATGGAACTATCTCTTTTGCTGTTCCCTGTCACAGCATTGGAAACCAAAAAGGGAGGGAAAAAGCTCCCTCCCTCTGATCGTTTAGGTTAAATCCTTTTGCGATCACCCTTTCTCGCTGAGGTATTTATCGATGCCTTCAGCCGCTTTCCGTCCATCAGCGATAGCGCTTATCACATCTGCACGAGGATTAACGATGTCACCACCTGCAAATACGCCCTCTATCGATGTCATACCGTATTCGTTGACCACAATGTGTTTTCCGCGACTGTCAAGTTCGAGCTTCTCGAGCCAGTTTTCAGGTAGGAACGAAAGGTCAGGTGCCTGGCCGATAGCGTATATGACGGTGTCAACATCCCATTCATAAACTTCATCCTCTATGGGCACCGGTTTAGGCCGTTTTCCGCCGGGTTGGGGCACCATCTTCGTCTTGACATACTTGACCGCTTTGACATGACCATTCTCGTCCTTCACGATTTCTATGGGCAGTGTCTGAGGAAGGAACTTCACACCTTCTGCCATCGCCTCATGTTTCTCCTCGTCGGAAGCTGGCATATCGACTATTCTTCTGCGGTAGGACAGCAGCACTTCCTCAGCGCCAAGTCTCAGGGCAGTGCGTGTGGCGTCCATAGCCACATCGCCGCCGCCAACGACCAGCACCTTCTTTCCGATCTTAGGTGGCCTTCCGAGATTGGTCTCACGCAGGAAATAAACCGCCTGCAACACGCCTTCAGCATCCTCGCCAGGAATACGCATGGTCAGGCCTTTGTGGTAACCCACGCCTATGTAGATTGCGTCGTAGTTTTGCTTAAGTTCGTCGAATGTAATGTCTTTACCGACGCGTGTGTTGTATTTGACCTCAACACCGTAATCGATTATGTGGTTGATTTCCTTATCGAGCACATTCTGAGGCAGGCGATAGCGCGGGATTCCAACCTTCATCATTCCGCCGAGCACATCGAGCGCCTCGAAGATGGTCACATCATAGCCTTTGAGCCGCAGGTAGTAGGCTGCTGTGAGGCCGCCGGGGCCACCGCCGATGATCGCCACCTTCTTTCCCTTCTTCTCAGGCTCAGGATGGCCGAGAACCTTGCGATAATCGTCAACCTGCGATGCGGCAAAGCCTTTCTCGTAGCGAATCTGGATGGGTTTGCCCATAATGCCCAACACACAGGCTTCCTCACATCTGTGGGTGCAGATTATGCCGCATATCTCCGGCAGCGGATTGTTGATGAAGAAGATGTCAACGGCGCGCTCGTAATCGGCATGCTCGATTGCGTTGAGATAGTGCGGGATATACATCCCTGTCGGGCAGCCCTGCATACATATTGCGCAGCCCATGCATCGGCTTGCCTCGATGAGTGCGGCTTCCTCCGTGAACCCTTTGATGACGGGTTCGAAATCCTTTTTGCGCTCCTCCGGATCCCGTTCCGGCATCTCCTGCCGCTCAAGCTGAAGCAGCGAGGTCTCAGGCGAAGTTGTCCAACCCTTGCCCTCATACGGGAACTTCTCGTTGTCAGGAATGAATACCCAGCCAGTTTCCGGATCGAACGGGTCCTCGGTTACCCAGATGAACTTATCTGTGAGCTTAAGGGAGCCAGTTGGGCACACATCGACGCACTGACCGCAGAAGGAGCATCTACCGTAATCGACCTGTGGGCGGAATTTCGTCCTGCCAAATCCATCGGGCACATCTTCGACTTCCACCATCTTTATGGCCTGACATGTGCAGATCTGTGCGCAGTTGCCGCACCCGATGCATTTCTCGAGATCGTTTGAATGGAAACCCCTTACACGATCCGCAGGCATCTTTTTCTCGTAAGGGAGGCGGATCGTATGGGGTTTCATCCCCAGATGTTTGAGTGCTGTAAAAGGTTCAAAGAAATTTTTGATTGCCATTTTTCACCTCACCTGTCTATGTCCGGTGGACAAATGTCAAGGGAGAACATGATTGCCGACACATCAGCGACACGCTGTCCCACAAGCAGTTGTTCGATCACATGGATTCCGTGTGTCATCGATGGCCCTCTCACATGCACTCTGTAAGGTTTCACCCCGCCGTTCGACACGATGTAGTAGCCGTATTCGCCCTTAGAGGATTCCACTCTCACATACACATCCCCTGGTGGCACGCGCCACATCATCGGGTTGCCCGGCTTGTTGAGGAACGGGCCGTCAGGTATGTTGTCGAGAACCTGCCTGATGATGTGGATGGACTGTTCAAGTTCGCGATACCTGACGATTGCCCTTGAGAACATGTCGCAGCCGTCAGCCGTTGGGACCTCGAAATCTATTTTCTCATAAACCAGATACGGGTCGTCGATCCTGACATCCGCTTTCACGCCGCATCCACGCAGATTTGGCCCTGTGACGCCGTTTTCCATCGCCCATTCGGGGTCCATTGTTCCTACGCCGATCGTCCTTTTCTGGAACACCGGGTTGTCGAACATCAGGCGGTAGTAGTCTTTGAGCCTTTTTTCGAGGTAGTCCAGCGTTTTGTGCATCCTGTCCGCAAAGCCTTTAGGCAGATCGCGCCTGACGCCGCCCGGCGTAGTGTAGATGTGATAGACCCTTGCTCCGGTCAGCTCCTCGAACCTGTCGAGCACATAATCACGGTCGCCAATCGTCCACTGCGGTATTGTATAGAGGCCGAGCGCTCCGGCTATACCTCCGAGATAGAACAGGTGAGCCGTTATACGGGACATCTCCAGCACCATGACGCGAATCCACTGTGCCCTCTCAGGAACTTCGAGGCCTGCAAGCTCTTCAACTCCCATTGCGTAAAGCACTTCGTTCGGATCAGGGTCAGGAACACAAATTCGGCAGACCATAGGGACATTCTTGACCCAGTGCCGTTGCTCCATCAGTTTCTCGAAGCCACGATGCAGGTAGCCGGGATGTGCCTCAGCCTCAAGGATTATGTCACCTTTAGCCTTCAGTTTTATGCTGAAGTTCCCTGTTATACCAGGGTGCTGAGGCCCTATAAAATATTCAAATTCCCTGATTGTTTCTATCCTTTCGCTCATTTTCTCAAATGCCCCTTGTATGGCTGGATTTTGAGCCTGAGAGCTTCGCTCTCAAGATCTTCCTGATCATAGAATTCGGCCGAGAACAACCTTGTGTCGAAATCCTTTCTCATCGGTGGTGGGCCATCCCAGTCCTCTAATATGAACTCGCGATCCAGTTTCTCATTGCCCTCGAAGTAAACGCCGAAAAATTCGTGGATGTCGCGCTCGTATGTCTCCGCCTGATTGAACAGGGGCTTAAGCGTCGGCATGCTGCCGTTATCGCGCGGAATTCTCGTCTTGATCATGACATGAACCTTTTCCGAGTAGCTCCACAGGTGATACACGAGCTCAATCTCGCCATCCTTTATCCAGTCAACGGCGCTTATGGCGACGAAGTGGTTAAATCCGTGTCCTTTGAGGTAAGCCACGAGAGGGAACACGCGGTTGGGTTTTACCCTGACCTTGACACGGCGCTCTCTCTGAACTTCGGCCTCAGCATCCTCAAATGAGGCTTTCACCAGCTCGACGACCTTTTGTTCTTTTTCGAGACTCATTTCGGTAACCCCTCCGGTATCCTCTCTGCAAGCTCATACACATGAGGCACCGTTGCGCGCTCAAATCTCTTCTTTCGCTCTTCCTGAACCTCGTTCCATATCCTTTCTGCGAGCTCGGTGTCGAGGCTCCACTTCCTGATATCCATGACCATCGCCTGATTGCGTTTGTAGAATTCGATGTTCTCGCGGTATCTGATCCATCCGTCGAACCTGCCCTCTTTGATGCCTTTGATTAGCTCGGTGAAGGAATCGATTATGGCCTCAGGCCTTGGCATGCAGCCTGCGATATACAGATCAACGGGGATATAAAGGTCGAGCCTTTTTATCGTGTTGTAGGAATCCCAATACATGCCTCCGTTCACGGTGCATGAACCGAACCCGATGACATATTTGGGGTCAGGCATCTGCTCGTATGATCTGACGACGCGCTTTAGCGTTTTAACGGTGAGGTAACCGGTTATCAACAGCAGGTCTGCCTGTCTTGGAGTCGCCATCGGCGTTATGCCGAACCGCTCCATGTCGTATCTTGATGTCATTGTGGGCGGCATCTCGATGGCGCCGCATCCTGTGCAAAAATGGAGCATCCAGAGGCTGCGCCCCTGTGCCCATCCTTTAATGCCCTTTGGAGCTTTTTCTTTCGCCATCTTACTCAATCCTCCTTATTTCAATATGGCCACAAGTATCAGGCCGAGGAGACTTATGGCGGCCGGATATGTCCAGAAGAACTTGAATGCCTGTCCTATCCTGAAGCGTGGCATCACGGCGTTGATCAGAAGCGCTATGAAAAAGACAGTGAACGATTTGACGAACCACCAGAAGAGCGTTCCGCCTCCGAGGAACAGATTGACCATTATGCCTGTCTCCACGACGATTGCGACGGCGTGGTAGAGCTGGAGCAGGCCGAGATACTTGCCTCCAAACTCAACCATGGGTCCGGATGCGATCTCATGAGGGGCTATCGGCTGGTCGAACGGTTTTTCGCCCAGAACACCCTGAAGCGCCATGTCCATTGCAAGTGCCGAAAGGAACAGAGGCCAGAGGAACCAGTGACCCACTCCCCCGCTCTGCGCCTCGATTATCTTCATGAACGACGCCGATCCTGTGTAAAGCATCACACTGAGTGCGGATATGACGAGCACCACTTCGTAGCCAAGCATCAATGTGAGCGCACGGGCAATTCCTATGGTTCCCATCGGGTTTGCGCCTTCTCCGACGCCCAATGCCATGCCGAGCGGAGCAATCACGAGGAGATAAAGCAGGACGATTATGTCGCCATTGAACGAAAGAAGCGCTTTGTTGCCTATCGGGATGAACATCAGCGATATGAGTAACCCGGAAAACGCCATGATTGGGCCGAGAGAGAACATCACGCCGTGGTTCGTCGCCCTTTTCTTGGAAAACAGCTTTATGACATCGATGATGTTCTGGTAGATCGGTGGCCCATACCTGTTGTGGACTCTCGCCGTTATCTTTCGGGCTGCCCCAAGATACAACAACCCCATTATTATCACAAGGATGGGCATGAAAATTATCCAGCCTATTTGAATACCGATTGCGTTCATAGGTTAATCCTCCAGATTGCAAATATCAGGATGGTCAAGATTATCGTCAGGTAATAAAGATAGGCCTGACCGTTGCCGCAGAAGAACAACTTGCGGTTAAGATCGGCCGTAAACCTGACGATCTCCTCGAAAAACTCATAAAATTTCTGTGCGCTGATTTTCAGGATTCCGTGCAGTTCACGCTCAAGGAACTTGTAGAAATCCATCGCATAATGGAGCTCGAACTCGTTTGTCACCACCTCAGATGCCAGATACTTGTCTGTTGGAGATGCTGCTTTTTTTGTCCTCCCGCCTATAAGGTAGAGAATTAGGCCGACCAGAAGTGCAGCTCCAAATCCGAGCCCTATCAACAGGCCGTTGAATGTGCCGAGCGGTGTGGCAACTGTTGTGGCTGTGTATGTCTGGAGCGAAGGAAGATCATAAGTGTCTAAAATCTTTGAAATGATGGCCAAGAGTTTACCGGGATAGAGCCCGAAATAAAATATCGGGATTGCAATAAGGATGTATGAGATCCAGTAGTAGGCCGGTGCCTCTTTGACTTCCTTATGCTCTTCGTGAAGAGGCCCAAGGAACACGGAATAGACAAACCGGTAGTAGTAAAGGAATGCCGCTGTCGAAGCTGCGAAGATCAAGGTCGTTGTAAAGATGTATCCTCCATGGATACCAGCTTCGTAGATGATCCATTTCGAGGTGAAACCGATGGTCATGGGTATTCCTGCAAGTGCAAGTCCGCCGACAACTGCGAAGATGAACGACAAAGGCATCTTTTTGATAAGTCCGCCGAGCGACGGGAGGTGATCCGTGCCAGTCCTCATTATTACGGCGGCCATTATGATGAACAGCATGGATTTGAACAGTGCATGAGCGAGTGCATGAGCGAGTGCGCCGGTCATTCCAAGGCTGTCGGCTATTCCAAAGGCAAAGATGATGTAGCCGAGCTGACTAACACTTGACCATGCAAGGAGTTTCTTGCCGTATTCCTGATTTGTGGCGATAAGTGCGGCGCCGAAAGCGGTTATCGCTCCGATCCAGACCATTATGTATCCGAAGATCGAAGTGCCATGGATGCGGAGCATGTTGAACGCTTCAAATCTCGCCGCGAAATAGAAAAAGGCCATGAACACGCCGTAAATGCCAGCCTTTGAGAGGACACCTGAGAAGAAGCCGGTGAATTCGTGCGGCGATTCGGAATAGGCATCAGGCGCCCAGACATGGAGCGGCATCATGGCGGCCTTGACGCCGAAACCGGCAACGAGTAGCGCCACTGCGAAGATCAGCCACCCTGTGGGTATCGTGCCGATATGGGCAAGAATTGGCTCGAACTGGTAATAACCGGTTTGAGAGATCAGAATTGCAAATCCGATGAGCACAAAGTAAGCGCCGATCGCTGACCAGACGAAGTATTTGCGAGCAGCTTTCAGTTTATCCGTCCATCCATCCGAAATGATCATGGCGAAAGTTGTCCAGCCCATAAGTTCCCATGCGAGGAAGAACGAGATGAGATCCCTCGAGAGGAAGATGAACACCGTCGCAATCACATTTATCAGATACAGGGCGTGGAATGTGGGGGACAGCTCCTTGTTTGAGACAAGCACGAATGAGACGATTATAGCTATTCCGAATGTCATCCATACGAAGAATTTTGTCAGTATGTCGATGCCAAAGGTGAAATTCAGAAGCAGCAGGGTCGTTTGCCCCGTTGATTGGAGGGTTGTGAACAGATAAGCAGCTAACAAAAGTGACAGGAAAGACAGGACACTTTTGATGGGTGGCACCCCCTTGCCCAGCAGGTAAATAACGACGCTTAAACTCACAAAAAGCCCGAAATACTGGGCATAACTCAGAGTCACGAGGTTCATTGTATCGCACCTCCAATTATCATCCCGATATAAGTTGCCTTGTTAAGCAATATGTAAGCGCCCTGTGCTATCCATTTGACGAGAGCGTCGGGATAGATGCCCACTGCGAGTATGAAGATCGCAATGAATGTCATGCCAAGCAACGAGAAGATCTTCTTGCTTTCCGGGATAGCATCCTTGAGGTTGTTCGAGATCTTTGATGAATAGAACTTCCCGAGCAATCTGGCGAAATACACGACCTCCACGGCTGAACCAAACAGTGCGAGCGAGGCATAGACCGTGTATTTTGCGTTCACCATTCCGATGATTATCAGCAACTTGCTCCAGAATCCGGAAAACATCGGCAATCCGAGCGTTGAAAGTAGGCCTATGGTGAACAGCAGGGTGGTGTAAGGCTTAACCCTGCCAATTCCCTCAAGTGAATCCATGTCCCATTTACCGACTCCAGCGGCCATGATGCCGAGTGCGAAAAACATGAGCGCCTTCGCCAGAGCATGGTTGAACGCATGGAAGATGCCGCCTATGACTGCGGTGAAACCGACTGTCCCGAACGCAAGCATTATCAGCCCCATCTGGCCTATCGAGGAGTAAGCAAGGAGCCTGCGAACATCCTTTTGCCTGAGGGCAGCCAGCTCTCCAGCGAGCAGCGTCAGAATTCCGAATATGAGCAACAGCGAAGCGTAGCTCTCAAGCCCGATTATCGTGTAAAGGATACGAGCAAGTGCGTAAATCCCGGCTTTGGCGACCACTCCGGAGAATATCGAGACCACAGGCACAGGTGCGGCCTGATAGGCGTCAGGGACCCAGCCGTTGACGGGCAGCATCTCAGCTTCAACGCCCATTCCGATGAGAATCAGGATCACGGCTGCGGCAAGAAGATTGGGATTCATCTCGCCAATTCGTGCGCCTATGTCAGCCATGTTGAGCGTGCCGAGTGAGCCGTATATGAGCGCTATCCCGAACAGGAAGAGGGTTGAGCCGAGGGAGCCAAGCAGCAGGTATTTAAAACCTGCCTCTGCCGAGTGCCCATCTTTCCTGATTGCTGTCAATGCGTAGGATGATATGCTTGTTATCTCAAGGAACACAAACATGTTGAATATATCGCCTGTGAGCACCATTCCGGTTGCACCCAGCACCACAAGGATGAACAGCATGTAAAACTTCTCGGCCGGTTCAGGAGGCTCATACTCGAACAGGTAGATGGATGCTGCAAGGGCGACTATCTGGATTATCAGGGCGAAGAATGCGCCGAATGGCCCGAACACGAGGTTTATCCCGAACGGTGGTTTTACGCCTGCTATAACGACGGAGATCACCCCTTTCGCCCATAGCTGAGGTAGTAAGGACACCAGCACAGCAATTGTCATACCAAATGTCGCGAACGGGATGTATCGAGGCAGTTTCTTCCAGATCAGGCCCCACAGGGGCACCGAAAAAGCCATGAACAAAGGAATTGCGATTAAAAGTATTGGGCTCACCACTTTAACTCCTTTATTTTCGAAATGTCAAGGGTGCCATATTTGTCGTGGATGACTATCACGATCGAGAGTGCCATTGCAGTAACTGCAACTCCGATGACGATTGCTGTCAGAACGAGCGCCTGCGGCACAGGGTCAACAGCGTATTTGACGGGCTCCTTCATGAGCTCAGGCTTGTTCAGGATAGGTGCAGTTTTGCCCCACACATAGCCGAGCGATATGAGGAACAGGTTGACACCGGATTCGATGAAGGAAAGTCCGATTACGATTTTCACGAGGTTCTTTTTTACGAGAATCATGTAGAGGCCTATCAGGAATAGGCCCACAGACGAACCGTAGAAAATTTCAGGGCCAAGGATCTGCGGCGAAAAGAAAGTTCTCAGTGCCTCACTCATTTTCTGTCGTCTCCCTGAGGTTTTGTAGCAGGCCGGTCATCTCAGAGCCGACCTTTATGCCTATCACAATGTAAATCAGAGGGATAATTCCAGCCGAAAGCAGCATATTGGGTGTGCCTTTGCCGAGGAAATTACCGAGGAATGTGCCCAGCTTCCAGAGTCCGATGAGGCCGATCAACACATAAGTCATACCTGCAAGCGATTCGATCACCTTGAGCCACAACTCATCCGCTTTGTAATGCCATTGAGCAAGGAAGAGCATCAGGAAACCAGACGCTATGACGACGCCTCCAGGGAAGCCTCCGCCCGGTGTCAGATGCCCATGCAGGAAAATGTATGATCCGAATACTATCGCGGCAGGGAAGAGGTAATCGGTGCCGACCCGCATTATCAAAGAGGGTTTTTCCTTGTGTTTTTTGCGCTTTTCCCTCGTGTTTGCGAGGATGGCTGCAAGTCCAGTAGCTGCAAGGAATAGGACTGTGACCTCGCCGAGCGTGTCAAACCCCCTGTAAAGCACCACGATGGAGGTTACGGCGTTGACGCCGCCCGTCTCACCTATGGTGTTGTTTAGGTAATATCTCCCGACGATAGTCTTCTCTGCGCCGAACGGCACAGAGACCACCACAGAGGCGAGGAAAAAGCCGACTATCACAAGAAGGAACAGGACAAAAAGCTTTCTAATCATCTTCGAACCTCTTTGTTTTTCGGACGACAACCACAAAAATGGCCGTCGTCAACCCTGCTCCTATTGAGGCCTGAGTTATGGCGACATCAGGTGCCTGAAGGATGTAAAAGAGGATGGCAAGCACAAGGTCCACGACCGCAGAAGCTATGACGGCAACGAGCAGGTCTTTCGTGACGACAACGACAAATGCGCCGACCAGCATCAAAATGGCCATCGCGAGCGCAAGGTAAAGGACGAGGGTGCTCATTCCTGCTCCTCCTCTTTTTTCTGACATTCCTCGAATTCTTTGCACTTATCGATCACGCTTCCTTCCCAGAGTTTCACGCCGGATTTGTAACTTGCGCGCCCAAGTGCGTGCGAGGAAATCGGGTTCGTAAGCAGGATGAAGAAAGCGATCAGCAGGGTTTTTGGAAGCCATGCCGGATGGACAAGTCCTACGCCGACTATTGATGAAAATGCGCCGAGTGTGGTGCACTTTGTACCGGCCTGAAGCCTGTTATACACATCGGGGAACCTGAAGATGCCAAGGGCACCGAGAAAGAGAAAAGTGGCGCCGATGTAAATCATGATCCAGCCGATGATTGCAAGCATCATACACCTCCCTCAAGGTAACGAGCGATTGCAAGTGTGGCGATGAAAGCGAGTGCCGCATAGACGAGCGAGATGTCGAGGTAGATGTATCTGTCCATGAGCAGGCCGAGCAGAACGAGCAGCGCAGTCGTGATGGTGGTCATGGAGTCCACGGCCACTGCCCTATCTGAGGCCGTTGGGCCGAGGGCCGTCCTCAATATCGTCAGCACTGTGCCCAGTGCTATGAGACCCAATACAATTATCCAGTTCATTCCATAAACTCCTTCAGGCATTTTTCGAAGACACCGGGTATCATCTTTGACGCCGTCTCGACATCCGTTGCCTTCACATCGATCCAGTGGATCAGCATGTCATCGCCAAGGACTTCCAGCGTCAATGTGCCGGGTGTGAGCGTTATCGAATTAGCCACCATGAGCTTGCCGAAATCAGATTTCATTTTGGTTTTGACATGGACGATGCCGGGGTTGATAGGCATCTTTGGATGTATGACACGCCATGCGACATCGATGTTGGCCTTGATCATCTGCCAGAAGAAGTAGAAGAAGTATATAAACATGCAGACTACGCGTTTAGGATGGAGGTTGGCAAGTCCTTTTTTGGTGAATCGCTCGTGTGTGAATGCCGCTACCAGAATGGCTATTACGGCTCCGGCCACTAACTCCTGCACATTGAAAGAAGATGTGAGGAGTAGCCAGAGCAGAAACATCACCAGGGCCGTGTAAAGAAATTTACTCAGGCGACTGCCCATAATCCACTCCTTGTTTTTTCTTCACAAATATTAACATATTTGAATAAAGACACAGCAAAAGACACATTCAACACCCACTTAAGATGATTTCCCTGTATCCTCCAGAATAAAAATAACCTATCATCGGATTAGTGCATAATTTTGAAATATAGCAAGTTATTTGTCAAACTTTGCATAGAGGCCTCTTGGGATAGTGTCCCCTCCCCTCGAGGTGCGATTTCAGAATGAGCTTGCAACCCGAAGGTGATTTTTGGGTGCTAACTGCCGATGGCAAAATCGGTCAGGGTTCCGAGCCCATGATCGTCCCGAAAATGCAAAAGGTCGTTAACCTTTGACCTTGACCCCGCGTTTCTCCAGCGCTTCCCTGATTCGGACAGCCATTTCCTCCTGCCAGCTGTCCGAAAGGATGTATTCCCAGCCCATCTTCACGAGGGTGGATGCGACTGAGGATGGGTAATGCATGGTGTCGATGAACACAAGGTCAACGAGTTCTGAAATCATTTCCGCAAGTCGCTCAGGGTTCAGCGGCAAGATAGGCGCCACCGAGACATAAGTCCTTATTCCGTTGGCTTTGAGCACCCGTAACGCCTTGATACGGGCTGGAATTGACGAGGCATGGGGCTCCATGACCTGACGGACATCCTCACGGTCGGTCGCTATCGTGAAGCCCACCTCGATGTTTTGAGGTCTGAATTTTTTGATAAGGTCGAGGTCGCGAAGCACAAGTGCGGATTTTGTCAAAATCGTAACTCTCCATTGCGGGAACATCGAAAAAAGCTCGAGGGCCTTTCGTGTGAGCAGATATTTCTTCTCAAGCGGTTGGTATGGGTCAGTAGCAGAGGAGATAAACACCATCCCGGGAATTTTAAGGCGAATCTCCCTACGCAGCAGGGCGATAGCGTTTATTTTAGGCTGAGGATTTTCGTTCACATTATCATCAAACCCCGGCAGATGTGGAACATAGCAGTAAACACACCTGTGACCACAGCCTCGATATGGGTTGAACGAATAGCTCACATCGCCGCCGGAAAGGGTGGTTCTGGTCAGTATCGACTTTGCATAGATCATCTGAACCACATAACCTTGAGCAGATGTCCCATGGAATAGTTTAGCCTAACCATCAGGTAGTTATCCCACCTCACGGGGACAACCGAATCCGGATCAGCTATGTCATGCTCATAGAGCTCAAACACGGGCCGTTTATCGTAAGCGTTGAGTGAGTCTATGAGTGCGTTTATCGGGTTGGAGAGCACCGGGTTATCGTCTGTGCCCAGATCTATCCAGATGGAGGCCGTATCCCAGACATTGTCTATGCTGTCCGATACCTCTTTCAGG
This sequence comes from Caldifarciminota bacterium, assembly GCA_015489175.1. Lineage (GTDB taxonomy): Bacteria > Hydrothermota > Hydrothermia > B15-G9 > B15-G9 > WGAI01. The sequence goes on from WGAI01000043.1 coordinate 41,802, forward strand.
AGTGACGCATTGTCCCAGAGGGCGAGCAGGATTGAGTCATCGACCGGGTTGCCGAGCGTATCCCATGGCAGTATCGCGCCGAGCCAGCTGGAGTTTGAGACCTGCCTGATCGGAAATTCGTTTCTCAGATCAAACGAATCCAGAGGTGCAATTTTGGGGCTTATCGCAAGTCCTAATGAAAGCAGTTCCTGAAGGTGCGGGAATGCCCGAATATGTAACGGCGGATTTGGCAAACTGCCACCTCCCTCGTAGATGGCCTGACTGAGCAGGTAATTCTCAACATAGTCCACTGGATTCACCATTGGAGAATGAGCTGCTGCACAGCCAAACTTTGCTGGATTATCGAGATAGAGCTTGAGTGCATTGTAGCCACTCAGCGGGCCAACGCCTATGACGCCATTGTATGAGCTATCTGTGAATGTGTGGTAGTTCGATGCGACCTCGTTCATGACATTTTCTGCGATGAAATCCTCGTAATTTCCATCGAACGCTTCGTCCGACGCCTCATTGAACCCATCGACCACGACAACAAGCATCGGCGGTAGGACTTTGGCCGAAAGCATCCTGTCGAACATGTCAAAAATCGGATAGACAGAGGTGAACTCGTCGGCGCTCATGGAGTAAGGGGCGAGTATGTAGATCACGGGAAGGCTATCTGAGCACGATTCGCAATACTCGTATGGCTTGTAAACCAGTATCGATTTTCCATAACTTGAGTCCGAATTCCACACGGCAACCCTATCGACGATTCCGTGATAGAGGTCGTAACCCTCTGTTTCGGGAAAGTTTTTGCAGTTAGAGACAAGCACCAAAAAAATTAAGCCTATAATGGCAAACCACTTCTTCATTTCCCAATCCTCCGTGATGTTTGTTTTAGGATACTGCAAGCAGAACTCAATGAGAACTGAGCGGCGTCACCATGCTCCGCCACCGCCACCACCAGCTCCACCGCCTGAGAACCCGCCTGATCCACCGCCTCCGCTTCCGGACGGAGCTGCTGCGACCGCACTGCCAAGGCTGGCGACTGCGGCGTTGAAGCTGCTGACATGAATGGTCGGTGCGAAAGTCGTATCGCCCTGCATCGTCTGATAGATCTCGCTGAACACCTTTGCCCATTTCTTTTCCTGCCCGAAAATGATCGCGTAAGGCAAAATCTTTTTGAACATCTCCATGTTTTCGAGCGCAAATCGTTTAAGCCTGTCTTCTTCCACCCGTTTAATGAACTCCTTAAGTCCTAAGAGATGCCACCTCGTTTTAGCACCTTTCACAGTCTTACGCGGCATTATCGAGCCGAAAAAGCTGATTATCGCACTCGTCACGATGATTGAGCCTATGAACACAAACATCAAAACCGGATTTTTTATCAGGAAGAACGCCAAGAAGAAGCCGGCGAATGACAGGACGGTTGATAAGCCTATGTATTTGGTTTTGACTGTTGACGGATTTTCGACAAAGTAACCGCGCTCGGTGAGCTCCCGCATGACCTTTTTCCTGATCACAGAGAATTTTTTGTAGAACTTCTTTTCAAGGCTGGATAGAGCTATCACATCCTTGCCCTGCTCCATATATTCTTGAATTTTCTGGAGCAGCTGGGCGTATTCGGGGTCTTTTTGAGCCTTCTTTGAGATCTTTTTGAGCAATTTCTTGATGGAGCCGACCATGAACAACGAACCGACAAGGTATCGATCCACATCGTTCATGTCCGCTGTGATGTCCTTAAGTTTCACGATCACATAATCCTTTTTGTCCGGCGTCTCGATAATGGCGAGGTAGCCTCTCAACGCAAGGTCTATGATCTCGGCTGTCAGGTCACGCGGATCCATCTTCTCGTCTATCACGCTGCCCGATTCGATGGGAAGCAGGTCTTCAGGCGGTTCATACATGGGCGTTATAGGTCCCATCTTCGGGTCACGGCCTTGTTTCAGCCATTTTATGAACATGAACACGAAGGTGAACAACGGGATGAAGATCGGCCAGAACAGCTGTAGCCACCACATTATCTTCGTCAGGGTGCCGGGCTGTGCCACTGTGCCCGGCGGAAATGTCATCAAAACGGTAAACCCCTCGTAAGGGTTCAGGAACGATGTCGTCTGGAAAAAGCAGAAGTTGGTCGAGCAGTTATACGAGCATTTGTGTTGCATGGAGCCGTAACTGCCTGTGAAGCAGTCACCTTCCCTCGGCGCAACCATATTATCGAAAATTATTGAAAATGATGCTTTGTAGATTGTCACGCCCCACTGGTTGCCCGTGACATTCCAGATGAGCCATTGGACTCTTGAGGAATCGAAAACGACATATTTCACGCGGTAGGAAATGATGTATTTCTGGATTCCCGTCACATACCTGTCTGGATCCCCGATCAAAATCTTGGTGACCTTATATCCCTCTTTGACCTGGAACTTGTGCCCCACGCCAGTGGGATTTGACGCCGACATGACTTTGAGGTTTATCGGTCTGCCTCGAAACTGGGTGGGGATAATCCTGTAAATGCCGTGGTGATTTTCGTTGCCAAAGTCAACGGTGATCTTCTCGATGACCTGCATCTCGCCATTTTTGTTCAGAGATGCAGAAACTGAGAAGTCCTGAACAGTCCACGAAAGCAAGGTTGTGACGAGCAGAATATGTAGCATGTTTTTCCTCTTGCTCTTTTAAAATTTGACCTGTGGAGCCTGTCTCTCGGCTTCTTCGATCTCGAAGTAGGGCATTTTTTTAAAGCCGAAGAGGGAAGCAACGATATTTGAGGGGAACACCTCTGTTTTTATGTTGTAGTCCCTGACTACTGCGTTGTAATACCGTCTTGCGTTCTGGATGGCCTCTTCGATCTCCGCAAGCTGGTTCTGGAGGTCGAGGAAGTTCTGGTTGGCCTTGAGGTCGGGGTAGTTTTCCACAACTGCAAGCAGGCCACGCAGAGCCTGTGTGAGCATGTTTTCATCCTTTATCCTTTCTTCAGGTGTGGAAGCGGAAACGGCTTTCGCCCTCGCGTTTATGACGGCTTCAAGTGTCCCTCTTTCGTGCGCTGCATAACCTTTCACCGTCTCAACGAGGTTGGGTATTAAATCGTGTCTTCTTTTCAACTGGACATCGATGTCGGCCCATGCGGCCTGAGCCATGTTCCTCAGCCTTACAAGCGAGTTGTAAGCAATAAGGCCGAGCACGGCCACAACTACAAGAAGAATTATTATCCACATACTAAATCCCTCCGTTGTTGGAATGCATTGTAAGGCAAAATGTTTAGTTTTTCATTATGTCAAGCTTTTGAGGATGTAGCCTGAGCTGGCTGGTGCGGATTTGGGGCATGAAAACAACATGTCGATCAGCTCAATTTTGATGGGAGTGTCATTTTTTGTGGTTGCGTGAGCGTTTAAGGCCCTTTAGCTCCAGCAGGGCGTCCCGATAGACTGCGGCCTTCTCAAATTCTAAGAGCGATGCGGCTATCTGCATCCTCCGTTCCAGCTCCTCGACTAACTCGAATTTGTCCATGCTCCGCTTCAACTGCTCGATCTCGATTTTGGTCTGCCTGATGTCCTCCCTTTCCAGTATCCGCTCGTCAGCGACCCGCGTCGTGAGCTTAATCTCTTTGACCGATTTCCTTATAGTTCTGGGCACAATTCCATGTTTTTTGTTGTATTCGAGCTGGATTTTGCGGCGGCGTTCGGTCTCCTCGATCGCTTTTTTCATGGCTGGAGTGATCACATCCGCGAACATCAGCACCTCACCGGCGGCGTTCCGTGCGGCGCGACCTGCAACCTGAATGAGCGAAGTTTCTGACCTCAAAAAGCCGGTCTTGTCGGCATCCGTGATGATGACAAGCGATACTTCTGGCAGATCAAGCCCTTCACGCAGCAGATTGACGCCTACAAGCACATCGAACTCGCCCAGCCTGAGACCACGCAATATGTCAACTCGTTCGATGGCATCGATTTCCGAGTGGAGGTAACGGACGCGGAACCCGACCTGTGACAGGTAGTCCGCAAGCTCCTCAGCCGTGCGCTTCGTGAGGGTCGTTATCAGCACGCGCTCGCCCCGATCCACACGCTTCCGAATCTCGTCTATCATGACATCGATCTGATTTTCAGTGGGTTTGACCGTGATTTTGGGGTCAACGAGCCCTGTCGGGCGTATGATCTGCTCAACAACAAGTCCGCCCGATTTCTCCAGCTCGTAAGGCCCGGGCGTAGCTGAGACGAAGATCACCTGATTCCAGAGTTCCTCAAGCTCATCGAATTTCAGAGGCCGGTTGTCCAGTGCGCTCGGCAGCCTGAACCCGTATTCGACAAGTGTCAGCTTCCGTGAGCGGTCGCCGTGATACATGCCGCGGAGCTGCGGGATGGTGACATGCGACTCGTCGATTATCATCAGGAAGTCGTCAGGGAAGTAGTCGATGAGGCATGACGGCCTTGTGCCGGGCGGCCTGCCGGAAAGATGTCTCGAATAGTTCTCTATGCCCTTGCAGTAGCCGATTTCCCTGAGCATCTGGAGATCGAAGCGGGTTCTTTGCTCAAGTCGCTGCGCCTCCAGTAACCTGCCCTGAGCCCTGAGTTCGGCCAGCCTCTCCTCAAGCTCCTCCTCGATGGAGCGGATGGCAGCCTCAAGCTTTGGCCTCGTCGTGACCCAGTGCCCGGCCGGATAGATGGCTACCCTGTGCTTGACCTCGATGGTCTTTCCCGTGACCGGGTGAATTACCCTGATCGAATCGACGAAATCCCCGAAGAACTCGATCCTGACGATGTGCTCTTCGTAGGCTGGCACCACATCGACCACATCGCCGCGGACGCGAAAAGTCCCCCGTTTCAGCTCGATGTCGTTGCGTGTGTATTGGATATCGACAAGCCGATGGATGAGCTCGTCTCTCGATAGCTCCTGCCCCACTTCAACCAATATGAACAACTTTCTGACATCCTCCGGATCGCCGAGCCCATAAATCGCTGAAACTGAAGCTACAATGATGACATCATCCCGTTCCATAAGCGCTGTTGTTGCGCGAAGGCGCAATCGCTCGATGTCTTCGTTTATGTCTGCATCCTTCTCGATGTATGTGTCCGTTTCCGGTATGTAAGCCTCTGGCTGGTAGTAGTCGTAGTAGGAGATGAAGAACTCAACGGCGTTTTCAGGGAAAAACGATTTCAGCTCGCCGTAAAGCTGAGCTGCAAGCGTCTTGTTGTGGGAGATCACAAGGGTTGGTTTCCCTATTCGAGCTATGACATTGGCCATTGTGAATGTGTTGTGGACGAAGATACCGCCGAGGCCGGCAGCGAATGTCTCGCATCCATCGACCGATAGGTCATAGACGAACCTGAATTGAGGCCTGATCTTGCGAATTGACTTGATGGGCACGAGTTCGAGCGGGCGCATCGTGGGTTGATCCCCGAATAGATCGCCGACAAACGGCTCCCTGCGCTCTTTCACCTCCTCACGGCCGCCCATTAGCGTTTTGAGCCTTTCGATAGATGGCGGATGGGCTATGAGCAGCACGGATTTTGACGCCTCATCGCGCAAAATATACCCTCTTTTGGGCCTTGTCCATCTGAGCTCTGAAATTATGCCTATCTTCCTGAGCGACAGATGGATGTCTGAGGCGAGGCCGGGCGATTTCAGGGTGAGTTGCAGGGTGCCATCGGGCATCGCTATGGCCTGACGCAATACGGGTTTTATTAGTTCGGTGAGGTGTTCTTCCTGAAGCGACGGCCAGAAATCGGGCAGGTGTTTGTTCCCAAACCGGTTTCCCATCAGTGTGCCGAACAGTTTTGCCCATGCCACGCTTGAAATCCTTGCCGTGTCGCCTGTTCTCTGGATATGCAGCCCCATCTCAGCGGCCACCGATTGCAGCTCGCCTAACGCCTCTTCCGAATCCGCGGCATGATCGAGATGGAAGTTCATCCCGTAGCCCGCAACTCGACCAATGGCCAGATAAATCCCCATGAATTTCATCAATGTGCTGGTGATCGGCAGCTTCAGCGGTATGGATGCCCTGTAAGACCCCACTGTGACCCTGTGCCATGGGATTTCCGTGGCGTTTTCTATCTCAAAAAGGTCCTCGAACTTCTTGACCTGCAAAATTCTGAGCAGCGTCCTGAGTGCTTTGACCTTTACCCGCCTGCGGTTTAGATGCGTGTAGGTATTCAACGGGTTGTTATAGACCGATTTGAGGGCACGCAGAATCTTGGCCCGCTCTATGCTACCTACAAGCGGGTAGATGTTAACATGCAGTTTATCCCATCCCTGATCCATGTAATCAAGCAGGTTGATGTGTTTTATGATGTTGGGGCTGGGTGGCAGTGTGCCTATGACTGGCAAACTCATTCCCGGCTTAAGTTCGCCTGTCTTGAGCAGCTTAAGTGCCCCGATTTTCCCATCGGATTGTCCAACGGCCCAAATGTTGTGGTCGCCTGTGAGCTTTATCACATGCCCTCTAACCGTCGTCACTTCGTAAAGTTCCGAAGGCGCCCTGTGCCTGATCAGCGCTCTGATCCTCCTAAACCCTGTGACCGCCCGTTTCCGCTTTCCCTTCAGGTATTCTTTAAGAGATTGGGGGTCAAAGCAGTAGGTGAAGATGTCATTTTCTTCTATCGGCAGTTCAACCGATTCGGCTGCCTGTTCCCGAATGCCGAATACCCGATCGACGAACTCGCCGATCGGCACATATCTGACTACCCCGTCCTCGAGGATGAACACAGGCTCGTCAGGTGTAACGCTTTTGCCGGAGCCAGTGACCCCAAGCAGAACCTGATACTTCACGCCGCGTCGCAGGTTCTCAACCAGCTCGTTTATCGCTTTCGGCTGGTCACCAGCTGGTTTGTAAGGTGCATGCAGTTTAAATTCAGCCATGACAGGGCTTCGCTCCGTAACGACATATCTGGAGGGATATGGTATAACAAAAATCGCCTTCTTTCAATGTGTTGCGTGAGCATCAAAGCCTTCAGGATGACGGTCTGACGGGAAACACGCCATCATCTGTCCCCTTGTGATGCAGAAGCCGTAACCATCCCCAAAATCCTTTAAAATAAGCGCTGTTTGGATGAAATCGTGTTGGGAAGGAGCCATAGAAATGGAGAAGGTGAAAGCGTCGGTCGTCATCAGCAAGAGTTTTAAGCTCCTTGCGCCGGTTGTGGGCAATGTCGTTGGCGGGCCTGTTGCAGGTGCTCTGGGTGCACTCGTTGGCGCGGCTGCCGAGGAAATGACAGAGGACTTTTTCGAGCGGATCGGCGATAAGATCGCCAGCATCTCGCACGACCTGATCGACAGGGAGCTGCGCGATAAGTTCGCTCGTGCCGTCAAGGGAGCCCTGACCTCAACTGTAAATTCGGTCATAGAAGACAATCGGGCGGAAATCGAGAAACTGCCCGAAAAATCCAGAAAATGGCTTGAACGGAGATTGAAAAGGTTCTCCAACATCAAGACATGGGAGAAACTCAACAGCCTTGTTCCCAGAGATTTCGACACATTCGAGGAGTATTACTTCGAGCCAATCCGCAAATTTCTGAGCCAGAGGAAGCCTGAGTCCATAGACGACGGGCTTATCGAGAAACTGGCGAACGACCTCGCCAACCGTTCCCTTGATGCCATAACCGAGGCCGTGGCGTCCGATAAAAGCATGGCGATCCTCAATACCATCTTCACGATCTACACGAGGCTTTATGCCATAGCTGGAATTGCCCCTCAATCCCTCGAAAAGCGGTTTAAGTCCGAACGAGAAGCGGTCAAAAACTGGGTGCTGGAACAGATGGCTATCATGAGGGAGCATGTGGACGCACGCATCGACAAAATTGAATTCCGACTCTATCGCGTGGAGAAAAAGTTTGAGGATATCGATAAGCGTATGGCAGCTCTTGAGCATGGGATGGCCGCCTCACTGGAGCCTCAACTCGGTGGATGGCATGGCCTTCCGTTCATCAACATGGAAACCGCTGTTGATAGGCCGGAATTGCTGTCCGAACTCAGGGAGATCCTGAACGACAAGAAGCAGATAGCAGTTGTCGGCCTGCACGGCATGGGCGGAATTGGCAAGACTTTCATCGTCAGGTTGTTCATCGAGCGGGAGAAGGAGGCGATAAAGGAACGGTTCCCTCACGGCGTGATATGGGTCATTGCGGGCGAAAAGGAGACTGCCGAATCGATAGCGGCTCGTGCCCTGAGCTACATCTACGACTCCATCGCGTGGATCAACAATAAACTTGCTAAGTTGCAACAGGTTCTGGAGAACAAGAGGATACTTCTTGTGATCGACAGCGCCGAAAACATAAAGGAAGGGATCAAAGAACTCCTTTTCGATCCTCAGGATTCGAGGATAATTTTCACGACTAAGAGAGCCATCCACGAGGTTCCGAAGATCGATGTCGATGTTATGGAGATGGATGAGGCCATCGAGCTCTTCAAGAGGATACTTGGCGATACTGTTGATGCTCAGCGTGAGGAGTTCGAGGAGCTTGCCGCCGCCCTCGGCAGGCTCCCGCTCGCAATCGAGATAGTCGCGAAGCGGATGCGGAAACACGGCTGGTCGCCTTCTTATACGCTTGAGAAATTCCGTGAGGCCAGAACTGAGCTGATAAAACCGGGCAGAGGTGAGACAAAGGAAACGAACATCGAGGCCTCTTTCGAGTTGAGTTTCAAGGAGTTTGAGGAGCCAGAAAATGAATTTGAAAGGGATGTGCTTTTCGCACTCAGCGTTTTCAGTCAGTTGGGCGGGACCGAAGAGGAGCTTGCGGGCGTCCTCGAAGTGAATGCGGATGACATGAGGCTCAGCAATGCCCTCGAAAGCCTTGAGGAGCTCTCCCTCGTCAGGCCGCACCGTGTGGAAGACAGAACATTCTGGTCCATGCATCCCCTGCTCCGGGAATTTGTGAGGTCAAAGGCGAAGGCGGCCGGTAAACTGGAGAAACTGAGCTACAGGTTCGCAGAGGTGATGCTTGAAAGCGCAGTTTCATGGTATGTGGAGACCCAAAAGACGGCGGAGGAGGGGTATTCACCCGAAAAACATGCCGGGGCGATCCATTTCGCCGTGCTGGAGCGCGATAACCTGTTGGAGGCGCTCTCGGTAGCATCCGAACTTTATGCCGTTGACATCGCCCTTTATATGGCTCCCCTTTTCGGTGAGGCCGGCATGTTCGACGATGAACTTGAGGTTTTGAAGAAGGCTGAAAAACTGGCAAAACCCATACTTGAGCTGGCAAATTTGATATCCAGTGTGTCAATCTCTTCAAGCAAAAAACGGGGCAGGCGGGTTAATGACCCATCAAAACCCATTAAGGAAAAGGGGGCGACCGTATACATCAACCTTGGGTTGGTCTACGATTCGAGGGGCGAATATGATAGAGCGATAGAGTATTATGAGAAGGCACTGGAGATATTCAGCGAAGTATCTGGAGAGATGCATCCGGAGATGGAGATTATCTACGACCACCTTGGCAAAGCATACGCCTCGGAAGGAGATTACGACAGTGCAATAAAGTATTACAAAAAGATGCTGGAAATCGAGTTGAAGGCCTCAGGAGGCGACAATTCGCAGATAGCAAAGGGTTATGATAATCTCGGTAGAGCATACTTTTTCAAGGGCGACTACGATAAGGCATTAGAGTTTTACGAGAAGGCACTGGAAACAAAGAAAAAGGTGCTGGGAGAGCTTCATCCAGACACAGCGGTTACTTACAACAACATTGGCATGGTTTATCAAATCATAGGCGATTACGACAAAGCGATAAAGTATCACGAGAAGGCATTGGAGATAGTAAAGGATATTTTGGGAGAGAAGCATTCCAGCGTGGCGACTACATACAGCAATCTCGGCGCAATTTACTATTTCAGAGGCGAATATGGTAAGGCAATAGAATATTACAGGAAGGCACTTGAGATAAAGAAAGAGCTTCTTGGGAAGGCTCATCCCGATATGGCCACCACCTACAGCAACCTCGGTAAGGTCTATCAGGCCATGGGTGACTATGACAGAGCGATAGCATTCTACAAGAAGGCGTTGGAGATAAATAAAAAGGCTATCGGGAACAAACAACCCGAAATTGCTGACATCTACAATGTCATCGGGGAAGCTTACCAATCCAGAGGTGATTACGATAAGGCAATAAGGCATTACAGGAAAGCGCTGGAAATTGATTTGAAGGTTCTGGAAGGCGATCATCCGGCATTAGCAGGAGATTATAACAATCTTGGCTCAGTTTACCATGCTAAAGGCAATTACGATGGAGCGATAAAATATTTCAAGAAGGCGCTGGAGATATTCAGAAATGTTTTTGGAGAGATGGATCCCAACACGGCAGCCACCTACAACAACATTGGCTCAGCCTATTTTTCCAAAGGCGAATATGACAGAGCGATAGAGTATTACAGCAAAGCGCTGGAGATAAGGAGGAATGTCCTTGGGGAGTCACATCCTCAGACAGCGGCCACTTATAGCAACATTGGGTCAGCTTACTATTCGCTTGGAGAGCACAAAAAGGCTATAGAGTATTTGAATAAGGCGCTTGAGATAAAGAAAAAGGTGCTCGGAGAGGCTCATCCCGATACGGCTATCACCTATAACAATCTTGGCATGGTCTATCAGGCCATAGGCGATTATGAGAAAGCGATAGATCATTACGAGAAGGCACTGGAGATAAGGAGGAGTGTCCTCGGAGATGGACATCCAGATATAGCGAACAGCTACAACAACATCGGTGGAGCCTACGCTTCCATGGGCAACTACGACAAGGCGATAGAGTATTTTGAAAGGGCTTTGAGGATATTGAAACCGCTTCTCGGTGAATGCCATCCATACACCAGAATTGTCGTGAGCAATATCCTTTCGCTCTACGCAGATGAGAGCTATATGAACAGCCTTTTCCTGAAAGATGAGAAGGAGTTTGCCAATGTGATGAGAAAAATTGAGGATTACCTTGAGCTTGAGGAGCGGTGTGGCGGATGATTCCTCGATTTGCGTTTTGTCGGATCGGGTGAAAGTGTCGCGCTGTGCGGAGATTGCACCACATCTGGACACCTATAAGCCACGCCGTTGTCATGCAATCGCCAGCCCCATTTATTTTGAAAACGGCGTGGTGATTGATTAGAATTTAAACGCTGTTGCCAGAAGCGTGAACAAGGAGGAACTTAGATGAAACTTCTCGAATATGCATCCAAAAAGGTGCTTTCGGAATACGGCATACCCGTTCAGGAGTGGACGCTTGTCAGGA